>CADBRK010000209.1 GCA_902797065.1 uncultured Ruminococcus sp. | reverse complement strand
TGTTATATCTCCGTTTGTTTTTACATAATCAATAATATGCTGCAAATAGCTTTTCTGCATATCATCAAGCGAGGTATCGTTCAGTATAGATGCAAACTTCGTGTCAACTGCCTCGTCTGCTATACCCACTTGCATTCTCAGCTGAACAAGAAGCGGCTTGCCGCCCGACCATGTGCCGAACTCAGCTGCTGTGCCGAGTTGATTTGTAAATACATCGGCAAGTTCCTTTTTTTCTTCCTCGGTAAGCATATCAAGGTTTCTGATCTTTGCCAGTGCCGGATTTCCGCTTGACAATATGTACTCGCTTGCTTTTTCGGCATATGATTTCCGGGGTGCTCCTCCGGTACTGCTGTCGTCATCGGCTATTTTGTCGGGAATATCAACTATCCAGTAATTCTTCTTATTGGGAAGATACTGCATTAGATTCCTGAGCTGCAGACGTATCTTCTCTGTTTTTTCGAGAGAGAAATTGTCATAGAGATAGCTGCAGTCGGTCAACTCCTGAATAAGCTGTTCGTTCTTTACTATATCGGGTATGGTTCTGAGTTTCAGAAGTTCTCTCATTCTCGCGGATATTTCCGCCGAGACATTCACAAAGCCGTTCCTGATTTTAAGCGGATCTTTCCCCTCTTCTATCTTTTGCCTGTACTCGTCTTCGACAACATACATCAAGAGATCAAAGCTCTTGACCTTCATGTGAGCTTTTTCGGAGGGAATAATAGCTAATATATGTTCCTGTATTTCTCTTTCGTCAATCTCGGAAATATTATCCCAGCTTTCGGAAGTTCTGTATTTGCTGACAAAAGCCATATTGTACTGAACTTCAATTTCGTCATTATTGAGCGAACGCAGTTCGGCTACAAAATAATCGTGAAGCTCTGTTTTATACTTCTCTTCAAACGCGGTAAGCTTTTTCGCCTCCTGAAGATTCCTGAGAATACTCAGTCTGCGTTTGTTTATGTTATAGCTCTGCGAATGTGTAACGTAACCTTTTGAATCGCCATCCATAGCCGACCAGTTTCCGCGGGCATTAAAATAACCGAAATTATCGAAATAATCAAATATCAGGAACCCCCGCTTATCCTCTCCCGGTGCAAAAATATCGGGCGATAGACGCGTTCCTCTGCCTATCATCTGCAGGAATTTTATCTTTGATTTTACGGGCTTGAAGAATACCAGATTAAGAACGTCGGGAACATCTATACCGGTATCAAGCATATCCACGCTTACGGCTATCTGCGGCAGGCTGCTGCGCTGTTCGAGAAGTTCAATAAGATTGTCGCTGTTCTCGACGTGGCTGTCGATCAACGCACAGAATTCACTTCCGAGTTCGGGGTACAGATAATTAAACCGTTCTACGATCTTCACGGCTTCGATATGACTGCTTGCAAAGATCATTGTCTTTCCGAGCTTATCGCCGCCGTCAATTTTTATGCCGTTCTTTTTCAGGTCTCCGAGCATAGCGTCGATTGTACCTATATTAATTACGCGCCTGCCGATCTGTGAAGCTTCTATCTCAGCACCTGTGAAATCTACTATTTCGGTAGAGTCTTCCGGGGTAAATTCTTCTTCGAATTGTGCCTTCTGCTCGTCGGTCAGATCGTCGTATTTAATGCCGCGCTTCATCGCTTCGGTAGTCCTGTCGAGAATACTGAAACCGACGAGATATTTGTCTGCGATCGCCTGATCGAGTTCGTAAGCCATATCGGGGGTATTGTTCGGCAGCTGAAAAACATCGTAAGTGCTTTTGTTTTCCTCGCTGCGGGGCGTTGCGGTAAGTCCCAGCATCAGCGAGTCAAAATAATGGAACATCGCTCCGTATTTCTTGAATATAGAACGGTGCGCCTCGTCGATTATGATCAGATCGAATCTGCCGATACCGAATTCTTTTGTTTCATCGTCTATCAGGTTTATCATTGTCTGATATGTTGAGAATATCACTCTTGCATTTGCGTCCCGGTTAAGGCTGCCTCCGGTATAAATTGAAGTCGTGACGTTAGGCAGCAGCTTGTTGAAATTCTTGTGAGCCTGCTTTACAAGGCTTGTTCTGTCGGCGAGGAAAAGCACATTCTTGACCCAGTTCGCCTTCATGAGTACGTCAACCGCAGATATGGAGACGCGCGTTTTGCCGGTACCGGTTGCCATAACGATAAGACTTCTGCGGCGTTTCTGAGCGAACGCAGAACAAACTGCTTTTATTGCGTCTTTCTGATAATAGCGGTTGGTTATATTTTCATCTATAGTTATATCCGCAAGATCGGTGCGGATTGTGCGGCGCAGTTTCAGCAGTTCAAGTTCTTCGATAGTATGAAAATCGAACACACGCCTTGCAGGAAAGCCAAGCTGATCTATACAATAGATATGATACCCGTCGGTATAGTACACTATCGGCTTGTAGCCGTATTTCTTTTCGAGAAGTTCGGCGGCCTTATTTGCTTTTGCTCTTCCTGCTACCGGGTTCTTCTTTGTCTCTGTTTCCTCGATTACAGCAAGCGGCTTGTTATCACGCCCGTTAAGGATATAATCTATCATCTCGCCCGAATCGTCTATAACACAGTTAAGCGATGCACAGCAAGGCAGAAGCTGATTATCCGCGGAGACGATTTTCCAGTTTGCTTCACGAAGAGAAGCTCTGACAAACAGTTTTTTATTTGCTTCTTCGTTTCTGCCGTGCGTTGTATCAAAGACAGTCTTGCGCATACGCTTTGCAAACTCTGCCACGACCTCCGGATCGGCTGTTATTTTTTCGGGTTTTGCGGCAGGCTTCTCCTGTGCGGGTGCAGACTTGGACTTTTTCGGCGGTGTGACAAATTCGGGATAATCCTCCGTTAAATCGAAACGAATCATCATCTCACCGACAAAGAAATGCAGATTTTCAAGTACTTTAACAGCCTCTTCCTGAGTCAACTCTCCGGTATGATTTGCAGCGTTGCCCATTTTACGGATAAAATGAATAACATTTATAGTGTATTGATCATTGATCAGATTAATGAAACGCTGATCGCTGACCATTTCATAAATGCTCCTGTTATCGGCATTGTCTATCTTAGCGGCGAAGATCTGCTTGATAAGATATTCCATAGCCTGCCTTGAAGACATTCCGCTGAGGTAAGACCTTGTATAAACAAGAGCTTCGGCATCACTGCAGAAAAGCGCAAGTTTTTTCATTTTCGGAATTTGTTTCAAGTAATCGAAGTTCATTTTATTACCTCTTTCATTATTAGTGTCCCAACATCCCTGCGACCATTCTATTCATTTACTGAATATTATATTTTTTCCTTAGTCTGTTTCCTTGTTTGAATGGTTTAACAAGATTATTGTCGATTTCTCTCGTGATTGTATAGCTTTCCAAGGCACATCTTTTTTTTACATCTTTTGTTGATTCCACTGTCTTGTTCAAAAGTGCATGAATCAAATGGTTGCGCTGAATTCGCCAAGGTTCTATGTTCTTAAAAGTGGAAATCACAAGTTCGGCATTAACCTTTTTAATTTCGATATATAGATCATGCATATATCCTGATTGTGCAATTGCACGTTTTCGATTTAATCCCTGCACATAACTTTCTACACACACATCTATTGCATTTGCTTTGCTTTCTGTCATATCGAGCAAAGCGGTAATAAGGGCGATTTTCACAGATATATCTTTAATTTTTACAGAGTAGTCCTCTTCCTTATCAAGTAGTTTGCGAATATAAGGGTAAACCTTGCGATTGATTTTTAAATTGTCATTTGTTCTTGTTACAATGCCGGCGTGATGCAGAAAAGCCGTCAATCTATCTTCTATGATGGCATAACCTATAGCAACGGCTTCAAGGTAGAATTCTTCTTTCATAGCCTTGTTAAACTGACGATATTCGGTAGTATATGTGAGTTGCTTCTCTTTTCCTGTTTTTGCTATTTCCATACTCATTATCCAAAATACTCCTGCATTAAACTATTAAACAAAAGTTGCGCCTCATCAAGTGCCTTTTGTACCGCAACTTTTGATTTGTCAATCTGTTGTACAAAGGTAGCGAATTGCTCTTGCAATGATAATGGCGGCAAAATTGCTTGAATGGCTCCAATACCTTCCTGATTGATTGTATATTGCCCCGCAGATGTCTTAATTTGAGCTCGCATTTGCCTTTTCCCATATACACTGTTGAATAGAGAACTTGCAAAACAACCGTTTAAAAATGCTTCATTAAAGTGAACTCTGATAATATGGTCATTATGATAAACAGGTTCACCGATATCATAAAAAACCGCACATCTTCCAACATTCTCGGGATTTCCATTAACTCTAGCAAAGAGGAAATCATTCTCTAAAAGGCGGTATCGTTTCTTTTCAATATCGGTAAGAGTTATCCTATTTGGATTCGAGTAATCGATAAAGCCATCTTGCAATTCAATCAAACGCATTACAATATAACCATCTGAATCATTGCCACGTCGAGCCATGCCATTATTAGCGTTGGTAATTATCCGAGATAATGGCCGCTTATCCCACCCCATAGGATTTGTTTCCGGATCCCCAAACATCTCCACAAATCGGGCTTTGACAAGCTCGTCCAGCTTTTCAAGCTGCTGCTTGCGGTGGGCGATTATGGATTGGAGTTTGTCAAGGGTAACAATTATGTGATTCTGTGTATCCGTTGAATACAATGGAATTTCATATTCTTTAAGCCATTCTGTACTCATATTTTTCTGAGCAACGCCTTTTGATGAATGAATGCACTGTTGTTCAAAAAAATCGCTATTAAGCAAATGAAAGAGATACTTCTTACTCACAGTATGTCCTTTCATTCGTAGGCAGGCAACACGCTGATTCAAAGCTGCGGGAAGAAATGCCTTATCTAAGATTGCAACTCTTCCAACGTTACCTGTCAATGACATTAGAAGGTCACCTTCTTCAAGGATATATTTCTCTAAACCAGATGAATCGTATGGATAAAAAGCTGGTGAATTGTCCTCAATATATCCCTTTTGAACATTCGCTATTCTTATGATACGAATTCCTGAATCAACATATTTTTCACTTTTAAACGCATAACCATTCAATATATCACATACTTCACCAATCTTAATTCTTTCCATATCATATAGCCACAAACCCGAATTTGTACGGGCTTGTTTTCCTTTCATTTTATTTTTTGAGCATTTCTTTCAGCTCCGCCATTTCGGCAGCTATCTGCG
>CADBRK010000208.1 GCA_902797065.1 uncultured Ruminococcus sp. | reverse complement strand
TTTCTATCCCTTTTGATGTCAGGATCACTCCTGATATATATATTTGAAGCAATATTGATATTAGACTTAATCATAGTTATTACTCCTCACAAGACTTTAATCTACATATTAAAATTAGAATAAATATGTTTAGCGAAGCTCGACATTTTTTGGATCAATGCTACGAACGAATACTTTATAATTCGTTTTAGGCACATAAATCGCTTTTTCATCGTCCACCAAAGAAACGGGTAGTAATCTTTCTTTGCCATCTCTAATGAAAGGGATAAACATTTGAACAGCAGTGCTTGAGGTGTGATTGTTTAGTTTGCCATCATATGATATTAACCGAAATTCACCAGTTCTTCTTCCGTGTACTATGATATTCATGGATACTATATCTCGAGAAGTATCTGAGGTAATGTCGCTGTTATCGTCGTTCACGTCTTTCAGGTCATAATAGAATCTGAGTTTATTGATCTCACGCTCTACCTGATAGCCTTTGCCAATATAGTTATTTCTTATGGCAATCCTTGCTATCTGGTCATTACCTATTTTTACCGAAAGAGTAAAAATTTCGTCGATAAATCCTTTGGATTTGACAGAAATAGTAGCATAACGATTTTTGCCCGTAGAATCGGTAAAGATAAAATGTGCGTCTTGAGAATCTGTAGTCAAAGAGAATGAAACAGGCTCGATCTCATCTCCCACTTTATTGACATCTTTCTTTAAGACAGGATAAGTCTCCCCGTCGCTGAGCAAGATACAAATATCATCGCTTAATCTGAAATCACAATCTATCGCAGATGTTATCGCAGCACCCTTAGCGACCATCCACTGATACCTGTTATTCTCCTTATCAAAGATTATCTTATCATCACCGAATAAAGAAAGAATAATATCGGCAAACGGTCTTAAACCGCTTGATCCACCTGCAAGAATAACAGCATCTATGTTTTCAGGGCTAACATTAGCCTTTTCCATTATCTTCAAGATAGAGTTAAGCACATTTTCCGTAATCAGCGGCGTAATTATGTCGGAGAATGTATCATAATCAATATCAACAGGCTTTGAACCTTCTCCTAAAGTTATCGTATAATCATCGTATTCCGAGAATTCGATTTTCATACGCTCAACTTCGTTCATGAGCTTATCTTTTCTTCTTGATTCAAGTTCTTCAAAGGAAACGCCCGGGTAAACCTTCGGCATGATTCTTAAAGCCAGTTCCTTATCAATATCGTCACCGCCAAATTTGATACCGTAAACAGCATCTTCATAAACTTGATTATGTTTAAGGTTAAGGATACTAAGATCGAGCGTACCACCGCCAAAATCAATAACCATAACCTTTGAAAATGCCTTTATATCTTTGACTTTAGAGATATACGCAGAAGATGATTCGCTGACAAAGCCCTTAACCTTAATTCCTACATGCTCTGCTACCTCTAAAAGCTCGCTTCTTGCCTTTGCAGAAAAATCAACAGGAATAGAAAAAACAGCTTCATTAAAATCCGGTCTGATACGCTTGACAGTATCTTTTACATGTTTTAAAAAGAGTGCTACAAGTTCTTTACCTGTATATCTGACACCATTTACTGTAATTTCTTCATCTGTTCCAAGCAACGACTTGAAAGAAGTAATTATATGATAATCATCAGCATATTCGTTGATTTTCTCTTTTACTTCACGCCCAAACTTAATGTCGTTTTTTACTGTCTTTGATATTGCTATGCAAGAACTGAAAGGCGTCAGGTCTTTGCCGTCTGTACCGTATCCTGCTTCTCTTGAACCTCTGCCTTGCTCAAAATTATACAAGTAAACAGAAGTATTTGTAGTACCAAAGTCAATTCCATAATATGATCCGTTCTCCATTAGTTATTCCCCTTAAAATCTATCCCGTTCCTTTCCAGTGAACGGAAAATCTTCTTAATGATAGCCTGCAACGATTCGTAGTTATCCTCGCTGACATCAGAAAATTCGTATTCAAGCCAATCCTCATACAAGAATGAAAATGCCTTTTTCAGTTCTAAGCGAACCTTTTCCGCTTCAAGGGAGGATTCACGGCTATTTATCTCATAAGCATCGTTCAACTTACTATCAAGTTCAGCAATTGTGCTTTCAAGGGATGCAACCTGCTGTCTGAGATCGGAATTTTCTTCTTTCGCAGATGAAAGTGATTGACTACTTTCTTGCAGTCTCGTCCTCATGTCTGCTATCTGTCGCTCTAATTCCATATTTTTTGCCTTTAAAGCAACGTTTTCACTACCTAATTCACGGCTTTTATTGATTTCTCCCTTAATTGACTCCAATGCCTTGCCGACAGGTGTGAACATATCTGTAAAAGCAGTGATTATTGCTTCCTGTTCCTTATCCATATCTCGTTTTAATCCTTCATAGAGGATCTGGACAGAATATTTTTCGGCGGTGGCTTTTTCATTTACATCAGCTTCGGAAGTACTATCTGAATCATTCTCATCTGCACCTGCAAAAGGCTTTTTCGTATGAGCATCAGCTTTAGCTGATTCAGGCACAATAGTTGGCGCTTCTTCCTTTTCTCTTCCGATAGTAACAATAATGGAAGCTTGGTTTTTATTCTCCTTAGGAGTAGGATTGACTAAATCTGTTTTAACCGGCGGCTTTACAGTGGCAGGAACTTCTTCCTGAGGAGTATCTTTAGAAATCACAGATTCTTCGGTTTTTACTGCTTTATTTGTTGAAGTCGGTGCTTCTGGTGCTGAGGGAGTGATAAAGCCGTACTTTATAGCCCATTCAGTAATAAATGACTCATACTTAGCTTTCGTCAAATCTTGAAACACATCATTGGTTACTTTCCAAATGTTTTTCATTGACTTACTATTCACGTTTGAATAGTCAAGAAGATAAATTGCGCCATTGGTCTTATTAACCGTATTTTGAAAAACTTCTTTAGAATTACGAGAATTAATAGCAAATCGAGCGATGAAAGATACAAGAGAAGAAATCACTTTTGATTCAAATACCGCATCTTTATAGTTTTTTATTATGGGTACAATAGTATCGGCAAATCGCCTGACATAATGTTGTGGTTGCTTAGCGCTATTTGCTATTGTAAGAAAGTCTCTTAATATGTCATCAATTAACAAAATACTCGGTTTGGTTTTTTTAGTTAGGGTATCAAAGTACATCTGGCATATCTTGGCGGAAAACCTTGAGAGCTGTTCGGCAATCGTCATTGTATTGGAGTTAGGATCTCCAGTCATTACGGCTAATAACAAAACTACTTCGTTTGTTTTGCCATCACTAAGCTTGTTGCCCTTCTTAATATACTCTTCATAAAAAGCGTCAAGCTTTTTATTTATTTGGGTAATATTCTCCATTGTAAATCTCCTCACTGGCTAATAATAGCAATCATACTATCATCTATTTGACAATACGTCTTGATAAAATTGGTAATTGTTTGCAGGTCTGATACTGTATTGATAGGAGCTAACTGTAATCCGTTTGACAGCTTATTATACCCTTCAACAGGTACAGCCTTGCGGTAAAATACATTATTTCCGTTAAGAATAATTCCCTGACCTGCTATACGAGCCATCTTAAACGGCTTGCAGTTGATTGTGAACTCACATACTTTACTCAGTGCGTCTGAATAATCAAAAGCTCTCACTATGTTTCCGTTTAATCTGAGAACTATTTGATTATTATTATCACTACGATTAACCTCTTGTATTTCCATATCTTGGGTTGTATCCATATCGGCACTATCTGGTGTGTCTTCCACAACAACAATGCTTTCAGAAGCTGAATCATCGTAGCTTTTATCATAAGTTAAAGAATAATACCCCTCTTCAATCTGCTGCAGATCAGAGCATTCAGCCATCAGATCCTCAATTTGCTCCTCAGATACGTTTCCAAAACCTTTACCAGAAAGCAGAGTTTTGACTTCATACGCACCGAATCCATCGTCATATTGCAGATTTCCGCTTTTTTCCTTTATGACCTCCAATATTGACTCAATTGTCAAGACTTTTTCCGGAGCCTTTTGTGTTGTATCAGCGACTTGCTCGGTATAAGATACAGCATTATAGTCTGTATTAAGAGGTTCTTTGTCATAGACCTGTTCTGTCGGTGTTTTCATAGGTACTTCCCTTTTGACTTCCGTTACAACAGGCTCAATCTCCTCAACTTCGATTTTTTTAGGCATCATTGCTTCATTCAGAATATAACAGCCTTTCCCGAGAGATTTGAATGTCCTATCCGTCATAAGGAGCTTCGATATTTCAAATAGACCGATTGTTTTGCCATAATACTCTTTAAGCATTTCACGCAGCGACTTGGAAGATATGCCGTTTTTGTATTCTCTGCGCTTTGTGATCTCAGGTGCATCGCTTGAGATAATCTTTATTACAGCATCTTTAAGAACAAACGGCTTTGTTGTATCAGGCGCAAAAGCTGAAACGATTAACCTATCCTTAACGTTTGATATTTCTTTGGTGTTTACTTCCGCTTGCACTTCCGACTTCTTATCAACAACAGGCAATTTAAACTCAGACTGTTCTATTGTATTGCTTGTTGCCGCTTTTTCAGGCGTATTAGATGCAATAGTGGCAGAAACAGCTTCTTTTGAAACATCGGGGACAGATAACTTCTCATAGCCATCTGCAGAAGTATCAGTCGGTTCTACTGATTCCTTCTTATTATCTTGCGAATTATATTCAATAGTCATACTATTAACGTCAATCGAGCATAGATCCATTAAATACTTAATACGCTTAATAATCTCAACGGCAGAAAGGTTTCCTTCTGCAAAGAAATCCGATGATATCGTTATCGGGGCACGCAAGTAGCTTAGAAACCTTTTGTCTGCAAAATCAATTCGGCGACCGTATAATGATTTTCCGACTAGTCTCTTCATAATTTCAGAGTAAGTATTATCGTTATAGAGCAAAATCAAGAACTTTGTATATAGTTCTCTCCAATTTCCTACATCATATTTCAATTTATTTAATATGAACGAACGCGGCTTATAATAGGTACAGTTATGGGGATTATCAAAATCTACTGTTTTTACAACGAATGGTGCTGATTTGACGGGCGGCTGATAACTCTTTTTTTCCATTGATTGATTTAAGCCTTCAACAGAAATATCAGCAAATCGAGCGAACTTAGCTAAAGATGCACCAAAACTATTATGTCTTCTTTCATTCGCATCAATATACTCATTCCTTACAATGAGTGATTCTATCATAGCTTTACCATTATCATCAGTATTTGTCCCGAGGAGGTTATTTCTCACACCGAACAGAGTTTGATAGAGCTTTTCAATACTATGAATATTAGAAATATACTGTTCGGCGGTTGATTCGGATACACTGCCTTCAGATACAAGCCATTCAAAGAAAGCCTGTTCCGTGAGCTGAGAATTATTAAGAGTGGTGATTTCAGGCTCAGGTTTAGTTATTGCAGTCGGAAATATTTCGGCTGCATCGGATTCAGATACAGTCGATGAGTTTTCTGTTTCAGGTATTTGCTTTTCTGATTCACCGTCACGAACTGTCAAAACAAGTGAATTTGATTGACTTGTTATTTTACTATAGCTTGTTACAGCCTCAAGTAATGATGTTAAAAGATCGTAATATTGACGAAAGCTCTTTCTTCTCTCGCGAATTTCACTCTGAACTCGATGATATTCTTCTTCATCATCAATGTCGAGAGATTCATTATAAGCTTTTTGTATTTGCTTCAAGACATCGCTAATATCCGCTTTTAATTCACTTAGATAATTGGTTAAGGAGTCTTTGGTTAGCGGAGTGTATCTATCAGAATTCGGCTTTATTTCACACCTTTCGATAAGATCATATGAGCACGAAAGAAGTTTCTGCATCAAGCGAACCTTATCTAAAACAGATAATAATTCATCAACATTGACTGTTTCAGCATAGATGAATGCAATGTATTCTCTTGTTCCAAGAGCATAACCATTAACAATATTCTGAGCAAAAGCTATGATATCCGATTCGATTTCTTTCTCACTATGACTTGCCAGTTCCGAAACAACTTTTACTATAAGAATTGGTCTTTGAGGATCAGGCTCTGTTTTTACAACCTCGACAGAGAATTTGTATCTACCGCTGTCTATTGCAGGAGCATATAAAGAAGCATAGCCTTTTGGAAGAAAACCAAGTTCTTTTCCGTCCTTAGTAAGTAAAAGAACAGCGTTATGATCGTAAGGATTATCGTTTTGATGTTTCAGAAAAAGCTCCTGATTAAAAAACAGAGCCTGATGATTTAATGCACGACCTTCATACTGTGTTCCAACTATCTCTATAATAGCTTCTTTTTGTATTTCCATATTATTCATTTTATCATACCTTTCGGTGAATTCGTCGTTCGGATAACATATATTTTAAACTATATTCCTAAAAACAATCAGAAAATCATTAGTTCCAATCTGATTTTTTAAAATTTTTCCCACACCATTCCTCGATAGACTCGTTAATTGCTGCTAAATCATCAACACAACGAATTAAACAAGGCGCTAAGCTTCAACAAGCTCGCTTGTTTGGAGAGAGCGACGCCACAGGCAGCGTCGAGGAGTTTTAGCTCCTGCGGGCATCGGTGTTGGATTTTAACCCGCCACCAATGAACGTATGGCACCCTTAGCCTTACGAGGCGGGGGACATCAACGTTTGTTATACCTACAACCTGATTCGCAGCATATCCAAACTCGGCTTAGCGGTACAGTTTGCGGGAAAAACGTCGGTATACTTTGCAGCAAATTACAGCAGTGTTTAGTTGTCTTTTTACACTGCTCCCATCACAGAAAAGAAACCTTAACACACACCGTCACGACTGCTGTTTTGCAATGCCTTGAACGCTTTGAAAGCGGAACGACTCTTGCAACCGCGGCGGTGTATTTGATCCTTCCCGCGTCGATCAGCGGCGCAAGCTTATCGCAGGCGTCTTGATCAAGATAGCCGATCGATCCATTGGATGTTCTGACATCTATCGTGTTGTCACCCCATTCGCTGTTTGGTTCTCGGACAAGAAAGACGGCATCGCCGACCTTTAACTTTTCGATGCGGTCTGTCCTTCCGTTGTACTGCGTTCCCGTAAGAGCAATCTCCTCGGGCAAGCCCAAATTCGGAGGGCTGTATTCAAACACATTGCCGTCTTTGCTTCTAAACACCGTTATTCCGAATTCGGACAGAACCTTCTTCTCACGATCGGATACATTAAAATGAGCATAAGTCAGCCATTCGTGAGGTTTGTTGATCCGGGTATTGGAGATCATCTCGCTTAGCCTCTCTTTACGCTTGCTTCTTCCGTTTCCGATCTCAAAACAATCCGAGCGTATTCTGTCGCCCAGATAAAACACGCAGTACGTAAACGGATCAACGCTCGCCGAGGTGCAGTCGCCGATCACAATACCGTCCTCGCCCAATTTTTTGGCGATTTGCGCCACAAACGAGTACAGCTCCGATTCGGTCATACCGCAATCGCCGTCAATCACATATTCCGACACGTACCCTCCGAACAGCTTTCCGCCTGTTATTCCGAATGCTGTAACATCGTTCAGTCTTTTAAACACATCACGAGCATTCACTTTTAAAAATAGACGCGCAGACCATTGCATGACATCACCTTGTTTCAATTACCGAATTTTTCAAACCGAGTTCCTTTGAAAGCATCTTTGCCTATGTTTTTGACTAATCCAAGTCCGTTCACAGTATTCAGCTTGGTAGACTGGTAGTCAAACAACTCTCCCTCTATCTCATCTACCGGAGATGTGATATTCAATTCCGTAAGATACGAGCATCCTCCGAATGCGTGTTTTTTTATGATCTTCACGCTGTCGGGTACCGAGTACTTCCTTTTTCGCATACAGAACATACGGTACAGCACGGTACCGTCTTTACTCAGCAGAGCAGCGCCGTCCGTGGAAAATACTTCGTTCTCGGGATCAATCTCGAGAATTTTAAGCGATGGAGCAAAGCGATACCTCGAGTATTCGATATTCCTGATATTCTTGGAAATGTACAGCTCCGAAAAACACTTGTCGATAAAACATTTATTTGTTCCCAATACGGTCACAGGACGTCCCAGCACTTCGGTTGGTACTACCGCGCAGGAGATTCTGCCTTCTCCGTAGCGAAATTCCGCCTTAATTGTATTATTGGAAAGGATCTCAACATCAAAACACTCGGGTGTTCCTATCGTTTTTTTGATATCATCACCGTCGTGTACGACAACAGGGTATCTCACTCCGAATGTGTCAACATGGTACAACGACAAATACTTATCCGCATACGACACCTTAACGGTGTGATACCGTGTTCTTGTATTTATATAGAGCCCTTCGTATTCCCCCGTGTGATCCGAAAATGCCAGTCTATGGATATTCTCCACGCTCTTTGGAAAGGATACGGAACGAATATCGGGAAGATTCATAAATACTCCCATACCGATTCTCTTTATACCTTCGGGGATCACTATTTCACAAACATAACCGCGCGGATCGAAAAAATCAGCGTCCCTGTTTGCCGACAATTCTGTCACATTCTCTCCGGATATCTTTGACGGGAATACTACTGTCCCACCGCTTCCTTTGTATGCATAAATGCGGTAACCGTCGGATACCTTGTCGAACGAGAATTCCTCCTGCAGCTTCAGTATTTCTTCGGAGAAGGATCGATCCACAAGTATCAGATCGTTGATTTGGGAAGTGTTATGCCTGTGTACAAAATCTATAATATTTGGGCAATTATCCGTATGAAGTCTGATCGTTCGATAATCTGCGGGAGAGATAGTCCAAATATTGAAGATCTTAACGTCCGATGTAAAATATATATCTTTCAACCGTGTTTCCGTAAACATATTTCCACCGAGAGTTTTTATTGTAGAGGGCAGCGTAACACCCTCAAGGATGCTTGTCGGCATATTCCCAAACGTGAAGCTAAGCTTTGAAACACCCTCGGGAATACTGTACTCTTTCTCGTTTTTGCCGAACGGGTAGCAATACAGCCTTGTCATACCGCGGTCGAACAGAACTCCGTCTTTTGCGGTAAAGAATTTATTGCCATGCGCAACCTTAAACTCTTTTATTTTCGGACATCTGTCAAATGCTTTGTCGGAAAGCATTTCAAGCGAATGCGGCAGCATGACCTCCGTCAGCTTCTTGCAATCGTAAAAAGCACTTGCCAGAACGACCTCGGTACCCTCGGGCAACCTCAAAATCTCAATAGCGGTGTTACTAAAAGCAGATGCGCCGATCTCGCGGACGCTTTCGGGAATTATCACATCACGAAGCTCATGGCAATCATTGAAAGCTCTCA
>CADBRK010000207.1 GCA_902797065.1 uncultured Ruminococcus sp. | reverse complement strand
TCACCGTCGGCACTTTTCCGAGAGCATTTTTATGATGTTCTGTCAAGGTTGCCGGACGGTTTTTACAAGCTATCGTTTTTTTCAGACCGCCACGGCGGTCTTATTGCCGTGCTTATTTTCTGTTCGAATAACGTGAATAATTTTCACGTTATTTTTTTATTTTCCTACTTGACTTTTATTTGCAGGTCTCATAAATTATCTTCTTCTTCGTGATCTTGAACCGATGACCGCACCGATCAATATCAATACAAGTACTATTCCGCCCCAGATCATAAGCAGATATGTTACTTTTACTGCCAGGAATGAACGCTGAGGATCGGTTGAATCAACAACCACATCTACATCGTCGCCCTTGTGAACAGCTAATTTTATTGAATCTGTTCCTGTGAAAGTTTTTCCGTCATAATCATATTTGTAATCTACAATATAGTTAATATATGTTTCTTCTTCTGTTTCGGTTACATTTTTCCTGACGTCTGTTACAATACCCGATGTAAAAGTACAATCGAAAATGCTGAAATTTTCAGGAAGCAGCATATAAACAAATAATCCCATAACGGCAGTAACCAGAATGATTGAAATTAATGTTATACCGCATCCTGCATTGCTTTTTGCCTTAACTGCAGCATTTCCGGTAACAGACTGCTGATTATGATTATACTGCTGATTCTGATTGTACTGCATACCGTTGTTATAGTAAGGAGAATTAAGGGAATACTCCACAAAATCTCCCTGATGTGCGTTGAGTTCTGCGGCGATCGTCATACCCTGTTCGAGCATCTGATACGTGTTTTTCAGGTACTTATACTGTTTGATGATATACGATACCACAATGTATATGGCTATCAAGACTGCCGCAACAATAGTCAGCGGTACGATTCTGAAGGGCAGATGAAGTTCCGTGTTCTTGTTTATCACGGATCGTGCAACGCATATCGCAATACACAAAACAATGTCTATGATAACCGGGATTATTACACCTTTGCCGAATGTTTTCGGCGGAGTCATGGGGGAGTTGATTATCTGCTGAGACTGCTGCGTGCCGCCTGCCTGCTGCTGTCTCATCTGATTTCTTTGCCTGTGTGTACTCATAATGCTTTCTCCTTTATGAAGAGCTTTTATTAAAAAATTTCTTTGTTTGCAGTAAAGCGGGTACCGATAGGCTTACCCTCCATAAGATCATAGAGACGCTTTGGGTTTTCTCCGTTCATAATAACGCATTCAATGCCCTTTGAAGTCGCAAACTCGGAAGCCTGGATCTTTGTTATCATGCCGCCCGTGCCTCTTGCCGATCCCGAGCCGCCCGCCATGATTCGTATCTCGTCTGTTATTTCATTAACCACGTCTATTTTCACGGCGTCGGGGTTCTTTCTCGGGTTGCTTGTATAGAGTCCGTCTATGTCGGTCAGCATTATCAGAGTCTCGGCATTTGCAAGATCTGCCACAATAGCAGAGAGGTTGTCGTTGTCTCCGAAATTATCGCCGTCAAGTTCGTCGATAGCGCAGGTGTCGTTCTCGTTGACTATGGGAATAATACCCATCTCGATAAGCGTTTCAAGCGTATTTACCGCATAGTGCCTTTTAAAGTCTGTGTCTATCGAATACTTTGTAAGCAGTACCTGAGCAATATTGTGGTTATACTCTCCGAACATCTTATCATAGATGAACATAAGCTCGCACTGACCTACTGCGGCTACCGCCTGTTTCTCTCTTGTGAGTGAGGGGCGCTTTTTCAGCCCCAATTTTCCCATGCCAACGCCAATTGCGCCCGAGCTTACGAGAACTACCTCTTTGCCCGAATTGCTGAGATCGCAAAGAACCTCTACAAGCTGTTCTATACGTCTTATGTTGAGTCTGCCGCTCTCGTATGTGAGCGTTGACGTACCTACCTTTATTACAATACGATTACCGTTCATTTCTTTCTTTCCTCACTTATTTACAATTTTAATGAAAATCGGGAAGGAGTTATTAATATGATGTAATGCATTTATTGATTTCCTGTTCCCCGTTATGAATAAACTTTTAGAGTGCAAGTCCTTCGCAGGTGCTTATAAACTCGCTTACCTGCTTCAGAATCATTTCAGCGCCGCCGTCGTCGTTGCTCTCTATGTTGAGCGGCATGATCGGGTCGTGAACACTCAGTCTGAGCAGGAACCAGCCGTTTCCGTGATCTTTATCGAGCGATACACGAACGCCCTCTCTGCTGTCGTCCGCAAGAGTCCAGCCTTCTTTGGTGAGCGCATACTCATTGAGCTTATCTATAACGCTTTCGCCGTATGTGCGGAAATCGCTTTCGGTGATCTTGTAGCGGACTTCTTTTTCTTCCTTTGCCTCTTTGAGCTGAGAGAGATAATCCTCTAAGGTCTTGCCTTCCTTTTTGAGCTTTGCCATTTTGATGATGAGCTTTGTGCAGAGATAAGCGCCGTCGTCAAGGAAGTAATTCTCACGCATTGCCGCATGACCGGAAGTCTCGATAGCCAGCGGGCAGTTGATCCCCTCGTTATTAAGACGGATAGCCTCGTTGATAACGTTCTTGTATCCTCTCTTGAATCTGTGGTGCTTGCCGCCGAGAGTTTTCTCAATAAACTCCTTCAATCCGTCGGATGTTATGGAGTCTGTAACGATCGTTCCGCCCACGTTGCCCTCAAGCGCGATCGCGGCTGCACATGCTACAAGTCTGTTGCGGTTGATCTCGTTTCCGCTTTTGTCTACTGCGCCGCCTCTGTCAACGTCAGTATCAAAGATAACGCCCATATCTGCATTGCTTTCAAGCACAGCCTCACAGATAGATCTCATGGCGTCTTTGTTCTCGGGGTTCGGCACATGGTTGGGGAACATTCCGTCGGGGTCTAAGTAGCGGCTGCCGTTTGTATCTGCTCCCAGCGGCGCAAGAACCTTGTCTGCGTAGAACCCGCCTGCGCCGTTGCCTGCGTCAACTACGATCTTAAAGCCTTTGAGAGGACGGTCGTACTCGTCTGCGTTTACTTCTTCCTTGATCTTGTCACGAAGTCTTTTACAGTACATCGTCATATAGTCTGTCGGGGTTATGCTTCCCTTGTCCGAACACTCTGCTGTTTTGCCTTCCTGAGTAAGATTAAGTATATCGGTAATATCACTGCCTTCAAGACCGCCCTCACGCACGAAAAATTTCAGACCGTTGCGGTTGAACGGGTGATGACTTGCGGTTATCTGTACTGCGCCGTCACAAGCAAGGTCAACTGTAGTCATGAACATCGACGGAGTAGACGCAAGACCGCAGTCGAGTACTTTAACGCCGTATTTGGAAAGAGTTTTTGAAACCACATCTGCAATAGCAGGACCCGATATTCTTGAATCTCTGCCTACGGATACGCAAAGCTCCTCGGCGGGTTTTGCGACCTTGCCCGAAAGCCATACAACAAATGCTGCGGTTATGTCTTTGCATACATCAAGAGTGAGGTTTACTTCTTCACCGGGTACGCCTTCTGTAGCAACACCTCGTATATCGGTTCCGCTTTTCAGGCGGCTGTAAATGCTGTTTAACATAAAGATGATCTCCTTTAAAAAAATTCTTCTTATATTATACATTATAAAAATGAAATTGTCGATAATAATATTGAAAAAAGAGGTGCTGTTATGAAACATTTAATTGAATTAAATTCCGTGCGGAAATATTATACCTGTTCTGCGGGTAAACTCCATGTGCTTCGGGGCGTCACACTGTTTATAGAAAAGGGTGAGTTTACAGCGATCACGGGCAGCAGCGGATCGGGTAAAAGCACGCTGATGAATATTCTCGGCTGTCTCGATACACCTACGGGAGGTATATACAAGCTTTGCGGAAGAAATATTGTCAACGCCGACGAGAGAGTACGTACCGTTATACGCAACAGGGAGATAGGGTTTATCTTCCAGGGGTTTAATCTTATTCCGGCGCTGACCGCGCTTGAAAATGTGGAGCTTCCGCTTGTTTATCGGGGAATACCGTATAAAGAAAGGCAGAAAATGGCAAACACCGCTCTGGCTATGGTGGGGCTTTCTCACAGAATGAACCACAAGCCATATGAGCTTTCGGGCGGACAGCAGCAGAGAGTCGCCATTGCACGGGCTATAGCTGCAAAGCCGCCGATCATTCTTGCCGATGAACCGACTGGTAATCTTGACAGCGAATCGGGCGGGAATATACTCTATGCGCTTGACAGACTCAACGAGCATGGAACTACCGTTGTGCTGATAACTCATGACGAGAATATCGCAAAAAAAGCCCGCCGGAGAATAAAAATAGCCGACGGACGCATAATTGAATGATCGGATATGGTGTTATAACAAACGTCGATGTCCCCCGCCTCTTTAGGCGGCGGGTTCCATACGTCCGTCGGTGGTGGGTTTAAATCCCCCACCGACGCC
>CADBRK010000206.1 GCA_902797065.1 uncultured Ruminococcus sp. | reverse complement strand
TAATGTTAAGAAGGATACCGACTCCGACACCAACAATACAAACAATAACAATAGCAACAATAACAACAATGCAAACAATAACAACAACGCAAATAACAACAAAGTTGTTGTGAATACCCCTGCTCCCGTAACCACCACTGCCGCCGAGCCTATGCAGACAGGCGACACGAGGAACACGGCAGGATACGCGGTAATCATGTTTGCTGCATTCGCAGTTGCTGCACTCACATCACGCAGACGCAAGGAAGATTAAGTTTAATCATAATTGCACGCATAAAATCCCCCCCGAGGAGAGATCTTCGGGGGGGATAGTCTATTGTGTAGGGTCTTATGCGCACGGTTCCATCGTAATTTTGTTATCCCGTTTTAGGAATTGCTGGCTGTATGTATCGTAAACGTCTTTGTATTCTGGTAGGAAGTCTTCTATCTGAGGGTCTTCAAACGACACTACGCAGTAATCGGACCATGATGCCTGATCGTAATAGGAGTACATAAGATGATTCTTGACGTTCTCTATTTTAATTCTTCTCTCTCCGCTGTCGTTTGTCTTGCGTATCGTCATTGTGGCAAGCACACTGGTTACTTTGTTGTAATAATCGTCCTGCATCTGCGCGCAGAGAAGATTGCCCAGAGAGTAATATACAAGCGTGTCGCCGATATATTCCGCAGGCTGAATTACGTGCGGGTGCGTTCCGATAACAAGATCTACACCGAGTGAAGCCAGAAACTTCGCTGCGTCACGCTGGTATTCGGACTCGTCTTCGGCGTACTCAACTCCGCTGTGCATGCATACTATCAGGAAATCTACCTTATCTCTCACCGCTTCGACGTCTTTCCTGACCTGTTCCTTGTATTTATGGTACTCAACATCCATATTCGGATCGTTGACGTCGAAATCGGTAGGCCATACGTTGACAAGATAATCCTTTCCCTCGGGTCTGGGAATACCGTTTGTAGCATAAGTATAGTCTAACATTGTGTAAGTTATGCCGTTGCATTCGAGAATGTGAACCTCGTCACGCTTTTTCTGACTCGCAAATGTTCCCGTCATGAACGCTCTGTCGCTGTTTTTCTCCCAATATCTGATCTGCGCAAGAACACCGTCCTCACCACCGTCAAGAGCGTGATTTGTAGCGGTAGATACAAGATTATACCCGAGATCAAGCATAGCGTCTCCTGCCTCGGTCGGAGAAACAAATGCAGGGTAACTCGATAGCGGCAGTACGTCGCCTGCGAGAATTGTCTCCTGATTATAGTAGTTAATATCGCAGTCTTTTGTGTATTGTCTCAGATTGCGTACCATAGGCTTGAAGTCGTAACTTCCGTCCGAAGAAAGAGCCTGCGCATAAGCATACATCGAGTCATAGATGATGTAGTCTCCCGCTATGGACATCTCAAACGATCCGCTGCTATCGCTTGTAACAGTTTCAGTGTATGTTTCGGTGTCTGTTTCGGCGCTGTTGCCTTGGGCAACATAAAAAACCTCTCCGTCTGCAAGAGCATCGTCATTTTCGGCAGATTCGGGGGTATTTTCTTTACATGCGCAAAGACCTGCGGTGAGCGATACTATAAGCAGGGCGGAGGCAGCTTTTTTTAAAAGAATAGTGTGTCGTTTCATCATAATTCTCCTTTATGTCTGTTTGTTGATATTATAACATTTCGGAGAAAACCGGTCAATTACACAGAGGTTACATTTGTTATCAAAAAAATACAGACAACAGTTCATGTCTGCCGTCTGTATTTATCTTTACGGAGCTTCATAGGTCATATAGCCGTCGAGTGCGTCCGTAACAAGTTCTTCGTAGATGTATTTTGCAAAATCAAGTCTTTCTTTGTTCCAGTCCATAATATCAAGTGTTGCCATTCCGTAATGCCATTCTGCATAGTAGTTGCCGTCGGACGGCAGCCTGTATTCAACAAGATCATACTGCAGATATGTCAGCGAGTTTGCAACAAGAGTGGTGATCTCGGACTTTTTGAGGTTTGTTGTTATCAGCGGACCTATCTGATCTACTATCCCGATGATCTGGGGAAGAGTAGCCGATTTCATATCGGAAGCGAGCGTCCTCAGCAGCTTGCGCTGTCTGTCGGTTCTGTCAAAGTCGCTGCCGGCAAACCCTTCGACTTCATCGCCGCGATTACGTGCGTACCAAAGCGCCTGTCTGCCGTTCAGATGTACCTTTCCGGGTTCTGCAAGAATCTCATATCTTGTATCCGCCTGATGGTTTTTCCATGTCTGCCAGTTGATATAGTCTATCTCTTCGGCTGTAAGGTCAATGTCGATACCGCCGAGAATGTCAATGATCTTCTGAAAGCTTTTGAAATCGACTATGGCGTATCTGTCTATATTTACGCCGAAATTCTGTTCTATCGTGGTTATGGAAAGCTTTGCCCCGCCGTATGAGTAAGCATGGTTCAGCTTGCTGTAGCCGTACTCCGGGATATATACCCACATATCTCTCATGAATGAAGTGAGCTTTAGTTTTTTGTGCCTGTTGTCGATCGAAAGCATTATCATAGAGTCGCTTCGTGATACTCCGTCGCTGCTTTTATCCTCACCAAATAAAAGAATATTAAGAACCATAGGATCGTTTAACAGCGATCCTTCTTCCATACTCATGTTGATAGTTCCGTCGTTAAAATCGGGATCATATTCGATGTTCGGTATTTTTGCTGTCGGATCGTAATTACCTGCGTCTTTGAAATTTCCGTCCTCGCTGTAATTCAGAGAATCAAGCGTATGATAATAGTACAGACAGCCCGAACCTGCAATTACCATGATCACCGATAAGATGATAAGAAATACATTGCGGACAATAAGTCTTTTGTGTTTCTTGTCTTTTGGCTTTTTTTCGGGCGTTTTATCTTTCCCGAAATCCCGCGACGGGGTAGAGTTGCTTGCCAAGACAGTATAGCCGTCTTTAAAGTCGTTATCTTTTTTCTTCTGAGCCATATCAAAGGTCCTTTCATGTGGGGAACAGATGTATGTATTCTCACATTCAACCATTATAATACAAATGTGTAATCGTATAATTACAATTAAGAATTAAAAATGTTGAAATAACGACAGACAAAAGATGACTATTTGTTGATAATTACAGAAGATCGGCAAGCTTTTGCTCGTCCAGTGTCAAAGCGTACGACGGAGCGAATTCTTCCATGAATATATCCGCTTCGGGCAGTCTGAGCGCAGCGATCGCATTTGCAGCAGAAGTGCCCGCTTTGTTGAACTCATCGTTGCCCATGCGTATTTCGTCAATACACTTGATGTATGCGCATATCTTGTCGGCTGCCTTTACAAGTCTTGCTTCGTACTCTGTGTTGCCGCGCTCGTTGAGAAGCGGCTCATACACATCTTTCATATCGTCCGGCAGCAGCTTTACAAGCTCTTTTGCTGCGGTACGCTCTATCTCCTTATACGTACGTCTGATCTCCTCGTTGTAGTATTTGACAGGGGTGGGCATATCGCCGGTTATGATCTCTGTGCAGTCGTGGAACATCCCCATAACGGCAATATGGTCTGCGTCTAAGTCCTTGCCGAGACGTTTATTTCCGATAGTTGCCAGACAATGCGCTATCATAGCGACCTCAAGGCTGTGTTCGCTCAGATTTTCGCTTCTCTTATTGTTCATCAGTCCCCAACGGGTTATGTATTTCATTCTGAATATCATTGAAAAAAAGCTGCTCATACTATCCCTCCTCAGTCTTTTTCTTCTTTTATTATACAACAATTCGGGAGACATAAACAGTACATTATACTATTTTTTTGTTTTGTAACTATATTGTAATTTCTGAAATACTGTTACAAAATCTTACGTATGTACAAAGACTGCCTTGCGTCTCCGCAGGGCAGCCTTTGTGTTGAGTGTATCATGAAATAGGAAGTAGAACGCATTTTATTATTGCGCAGCGTGTATCAGAAAGCAATTTTCGGCTGTCCGATAACCTTAGAGGCTTTTGCATTGACGCAGTGTCTTTGAATTTCAAGTGCGTCCGCATTGCTTACTCTGTCGTCTTTGTTTACGTCTGCGCAAAGTTTTGTGTTGTCGTCAAGTTTATCAAGCCCGATACAGCTTCTCTGTATCTTCATGCTGTCACGCAGAGTTACCTTGCCGTCTTTGTCGACGTCTCCGTATGTTCCGAGCTTCTCGACGGCAGCCTTGGAAGTGCTGAAGCTGAAGTCTACAGTCGCATAATTCTCGAAAACCGGGATACACACAAGCAGTACCGAAACCAGCGACGGCAGCTCGCAGTCTATCTGTATCATATGACCGTCTAAATGATAACAGTCTGCAAATCTATTATCGTATGATCCCGATTCCCAATATGCTTCGTCGATGGAAAGCAGAGGTTCTGTGCCTGCGCCCTGAACGATCGAACCGACTATCAGATCATTATTTGAAAAGAACAGTTCGTTATATATCTCCGAGTACTTATTAACTATGTCCTCACTGTAGTATTTGGAGAGGTAATCCTTAATAGACTGCGTATCGTTCACAACTTCAAATTGAGGTTCTGAGTTCAAAAGTATATCGTTGTATCCGGTGAATATCTGATATACTTTATTGCCTATGCCGCCCTGTGCCTTTCCCTGAATCTTTACATCGGCAAATGACCATTCGGTTTTATTTGCTTTATATTCGTTTTTGGGAACTTCAACAGCGTATACATCGTAGAACGGATCATTCTCATTTGTTGTCTCGTCAAATACCGCAGGAATACGTACATAACAATAATCTTCATCAAATTGATTTTTGTAGAATTTATACTCGAAGGGTTTATACTCCGAAGGTATCTTTTCGCCGAAGTCAAAGTAAACGGCATTCATCAGAAGCATATTGTCTTTGAAGAACTCATCATCGTATGTTTTTTCCGGTTTTGTGCGGATATTATCCTCGCTGCCGAATTTCTCGTAATACTTGCTTAATTCGTCGGCAGATGTGATTTCGGCGAAACCGTGTTCCCATTTTCTTTCATTATCATAGCTCCACGGCGCAAAATAACCGCTGAGGTCATATTTGATATTCCACTCGATCTCCTGACCGTGATACTTTGTTTTAGGTATCTCTTCATAAAGAAATTCATAATACGGTTCGCTTACGGGGTCGGTATCTTCATAATATCCGGGAACATAATCGGAGTATACAAATACCGTATCAATATTTATAACATCGTTGTAGGGTACATAACCGGTATCGCTTCCGATGGGCTTAATGTCTCCTTTATCAAAGAAAAAGGGTTTTATCACAACTACGCATTGATCGAAGAATGCATTATTGTACTGCAAATGCAAGTTGACATTGTATCCTCTTTCATAAAAGTCGTTTAGTTCTTTAACCGATGTGATAACAACAGGGCTTTCGTCTTTACGGTATACGTCGGGTGTGTCGTATGTTACGTCCGCCCATTCTTCTGCTGTCCATGTAACATTGATGTTTTCGGAATGATATTCGTTTTTAGGTATAACTACCTGTACAAAAAGTACGGAAACTACATCAGCATAAGCAAGATCTTCCCGATAATCCCACCTACCGCAGATCGCCGCACCTTCGTCAGTTACCTTAACGTCCCTGACATAGTACAGGGGTGATGTTCCGCTGCCCTGATAGATAGTGTTCAGGAATACCACATTCTCATCAAACAATCTCTCGTCATAATAGTTATCGTACTGGCTTATTGTCTCGTCATCAAAGAACTGTGACATATAGCTTTTGAATTCATCGACCGAAGTTACATGAGCGTCAGATCTGATCTCATGTCCGCCAAAATCGGTGGTTTTATAGACATTGTCTTTAAAGCCAAAGTACTTTTGATCTACCATGGCGTTGTACTGTATATCGTCTGTGTCGTCTGTATTGTCGTTTTCTGCCGACGCATTACAGCAGAAAACCGAAGCTGTCAGAGTTATAGCAAGAATAAAACTTAAAAATCTACTCATTGTTTGTGCCTCCTTTTAATCATATGCACGTCTGTATACGATACATTCATCCCAATAATACCTGTCGTAAAAATACAAAACAACTGCTTCATTTTCAGAAATATCTTTCATTGTCCAGATCTGAGGATCTCCGTCTATATAATACTCCAGGTAAGGGCACAATTCACTCAAAGATACTGCGCCGAAAAAGTATTCGGTCTGAAAATAGTTGTATACACTTTTGTCGCATACGTATTTATTACCATTATAGTAAATCTCGGGGAACATTTCGCAGAAGTCCTCATTAGACCAGTAGTAGTATTCGGGCTGAGGATCTTCGGGATCGCCATCACCTATATTATCGGTTTCACTTGGCGGGCTTGCATCACTGTCAGAAGTCCCCCACCATGGATAACTGTCGGTTGACGTACTTGCGTCGGTCGATGCTTCAGTGCTTGTTGACGCATCCGATTCGGGCGACACATCCGATTCGGATACGGTATCGCTGTCATATGAGGGATATGAGCTGTAATAGCTTGATGTATTGTAATCGTGCGAACCGCTCTCCACGCCGCTTTGTTCGGTATCTGTTGTCCCTGCCGTATCCGTTGTTGTGTCCTTGTCTCTGCTGCTCGTATTACGGCTTGTTGTGGTATCTTTGCTGCTTGTGCTGCTGGAACTGTTCCTGCTGCTCGTATTACGGCTTGTTGTGGTGTCTTTGCTGCTTGTGTTGCTTGTGTTGTTGGAACTGTTCCTGCTGCTCGTATTACGGCTTGTTGTGGTATCTTTGCTGCTTGTGCTGCCGGAATTGTTCCTGCTGCTCGTATTACGGCTTGTTGTGGTATCTTTGCTGTTCATATCGGAATTATCTTCACTTTCGGAGTCCGAACCGCCTCTCGAAGATGTAGTCTGTGAGCTTGAACCGTTCTTTGAAGAAGTATTTTTTGAAGATGTGTTCTTTGAAGAATTTGACGAGCTTCCGGAAGATGATCTGCTGTCGCTGTCATTGTGTGAGGAAGCCGAAGAATCAGTCTTAGGATCTGTATCGTCGCTGTCGATGTAAGAGTCATAGAGGGTGTCGGTGTCGCTTACGGGGGCGGTGTCCGTATCTGTATCGGTTATTACCTCGGAGGGATATGAAACAGGAGGAAGGTCAACCTTTTTGTTCCCGAAGAACACCGCGCCTGCGATCACAAGCGCAAGAACACATATCGGTGAGGCAGTAAATGCAGCTTTCCGAATAGCCATGTCTCTTTCGTGCTTCTTTACAAGATAAGCGTCACGTATCATAAATACGGAGTCTGCCATCTCTTTAGAGTTCTTCATAGCTAAACCCTCCTTTCTCGAGTTTTGTTTTCAGCGACTGCTTTGCCCGGTACAAAAGGTCGCCGACCTGTTTTTTGGTTTTGTGCATTACCTTAGCGATATTCTCGGTGTCGAACTGCTCGAAATACATCAGGTATAGCACCTGTGCGTATTCGGGCTTGAGCGTCCTCAAAGCCCTGTGCAGTTCACTGTGCTGTTCGGATTGTATGTACTCCGATTCGATGTCGTTCTCGTCTGCGATGTCGTAGTATTCGTCAATATCCTTGTCGGAAAATCTGGAACGGTACCGTTTGAGATAATTCAGTGCGTAGTTCCTCGCTATTGCATAGAGCCACGTTTTGAACGAAGATTTTCCGTTGAATTTCGGCTTTTTGATCGCAAGCTTAACGAATGTGTCCTGAAGCACCTCCTCTGTCTGAGATACATCGTTGATCATACTGTTGATATAGAGCGTAAGACCGCTGTAGTGTTCGTCGATGATCTCTCTCAGACCGTTGTCGTCACCATCGAGGAAACGGCGGTAGCGAGCCGCATCGTTATCCATCAGATTACCTCCTTTTCCGGCTGCAATCTGTCCTCTGTAAGTTAGACACACGAACAGAAGATTTTTCGCAGCATTTTTTTAAGATTTTTAAATTTTTTTCTTGCTAATTTCTGACTTTTGCGTTATATTTAATTATATCAAAAAATGTCGGAGTATGCTATACTTTATTTTGATTTTTCACAATATTATCACTAAGGAGCCGTAATCAATGAATAATAAGCGATTATTATCCCTGTTCATTTGTATTTTTATAATGCTGACAGCCTGCACGCCAAGGAGTAATTCCGTAATACCTCCGCAAACGCCCGACACTGCGTCGGTTTCCGTGAATAAAGCAACGCCCGAACCCGAAAGCGTTTCATCTGCTAATACGAGCAGCGCTATGGAAAGTTCTGCGCCTTCGTCATCAAAGGTGACGTCAAAAGCGTCGTCTTCGGGTACGTCATCGTCTCAGGCAAGCTCGGCAGCAAGTTCAAAACCGACGTCATCGGCAGCAAGCTCGAACAGCGTATCCTCCGGGGCGGTATCCTCAAAGCAGGAGGATACATCAAGCGTATATGACGACGTGCTGCCTTATTATTCGCCGTACCGTTACGAGGAGTATTATGCAAAACCCGAATATTCTGCGGCGTTTTACTGCCTTGAAGACGATGAATTTCTTTTATCAGATAATATGTATCACCACTCTTGTCCGGCAAGTATAACAAAGCTTGTGACGGCTTGTGTGGCAATGCGCTATCTGTCGGACGATGATGTTGTCGAAGTGGGAACGGAGCAGTGCCTTGTCACTTACGGTCTGACACGCTGCGGTCTTAAGATAGGCATGAAGCTCAGCGTAAAAGAGCTTATGTACTGTATGCTTCTGCCGAGCGGAGCAGACGCTGCTTATACGGCTGCGGTGAGTACCGTAAGAAAAGCATATCCCGACGAAGAATTCGGCGACCATGAGGCTGTAGACAGATTTGTAGAGATGATGAACGACTTTGTCAAAAGCATAGGCATGGAGGACAGTCATTTTGTGTCGCCCGAGGGCAGAGATTATGCCGATCAGTATGTTACTGCGCACGACCTTGTACTGCTCGGCAAGTACGCTTTGTCCGTTCCGACGATAAGAGAGGTCACAGGCACTTTCCGTTACGGTCTTCCGGGTACGGGTATTGTCTGCGCAAATACAAACAGAATGCTCAATCCGTACGACGTGGTGTACAACAGTCATGTAATCGGACTGAAAACAGGCACGACTTCGTCTGCGGGCTACTGTTTGCTGTCGGCTTTCTCCGATAACGGCAAGACGTACATCTCGGCTGTACTCGGCGCGGGACCCGATGTGTACGAAGTGACGCTGAATAATGCTGCGGACTATCTGGGAAACGAGTACAGGATAGGTGGCAGCCCTGCAGACGATGACGATAGTCAGACCGAAAGTACCGAACCGAGCGAGATCGAAAGCACACCCGAAAGTCAGAAGGAGAGTACCGCCGATTCCGACGACGCAAGTGATACGGAATACATGCCAGATGATACGGTAAATGAAAATAATCCCGAGTGACAGACAGAAACGAAACGGCAGTGTTTTGGTAGTAGTCTTTTGAAAAAGGAGTATGTTGCCGTATGAAAAAAACGTATTTGGTGACAAGCCTGATTGTTTCGGTGGTCGTTTTTCTGGTAACGAGCACTTTTGATCTGCAGTTTGCGATTATGCTTGCGGCTGAAGCATTTGTGATCTCTATGATCTAAATGTTAGGAAGCAAGCTCATAATTGCAATAGGTGATAAGATTAATAACATGGCTATCAAGGTACTCTATTATGTTCTGCTGCCGATTCCTCTGTTCTGGCTATGGGTAGGACTGATGGCACTGATTTTGGGGGATTTTGATCCAAAAACTTTATCAGAAGGGCTTGCCTTTCTGTTCGTTTTGATTGCAGGAGCTATGTTTGTTTCCATTCCGTATATTCAGTCGCTTGTTGTACTTGCGGTCAGACGGGCAAAGAAAAACAGAACCATATCCAAAACCGAAACAGAGATCGAAACGGGATATATTCCCAATGATGAAGATAATGCACAGTGACGCGGAAAATAACAACACGGCAGAAATGATGATCTGCCGTGTTGATTGTATGTATTATCTTTGGTACTCCTTAGCCTTGTTTAATAATTAAAAAAATGATTGTGCACTCAAAGAGAGGATCCCGCTTGCCGGTTAGATAGGTGCTTCTGTTTGCGCAAATCATTGGCAAGATAAGGTCTTACAACCGAAAACATCAGCAAATGTATCGCATAATCCTCCATCGAGTATGGCAAAAACAACATGTTCGAATCGTCCTTTATGTTCAGGCTCATTCAAGACCTGTAAAAACAGCTCGGCAATATGCTTGGGCGGATTGCGGAATGCCCCGCAGCCGAGCGCACCCAAAACAAGATTTTTTACATTGTTTTCGGCAGCGATATTCATGATAGTTCGTATTTTGTTTACCGCACCCGCCACCATGTCTGAGCGCAGACGCGTTTCCCCGTTTTCAATAACTATTGCAGGATGGTTGATCGCCGCAACCGCAATAAAGTTGGTTTTCCACGGTTCGTCAAGCAGCGGATAGCCTTGAAGCTCACGTCCGCGAAAAACAGTAATGCCTTCGCTCCATACGCCGCCGAAATTTCTGTCAAGAGGATAGCTCTCTTTCGCCTTTGGCAGCCCGTATTGAGCGTAATGTTCTCCAAACGGATACATTGCAGTGTAATAATTTGAGCGCAAAAAACATGATTCTTCCTGCGCACCGCTGCCCGAATAAACGCCTCCTCCGGGATTCTGTCTGTTTGCAAGATTCAAAACGGCAGTAATTCCGTCTGTTTTTTGTTGAAGTTCTTTTGCGGCGTCAAGGCAGTCCATTTTGCGAACCTCAAAAACAGTCTGATATATCTTTTCGGGCGGAGCAGGGTGAAGCTCGCACGAATACAGTTTTGAGCTGTTCATCATTTCATATGCATCCCATGGTATATGCACCTCTTTGCCCGACTGGGAGATATAGCATCTGTTTTCGACAATCTTGATATGCTCTTGATAATATGCCGCTCTGAACAAGTGCTGTTCAAATCGGATTCGGCGATTCCAGATCGGCAGCCACTCTTTAAGCCATTTTTCGGCATTCCACGAGGGAATAGGGGTAGTATAGTTATCCATTAAGCTCATACCTTTCTCAGAATAATCTTGTTTATACCTCTTTATGACATAGAAGCATGTATATAATTATACACATTTTTGAGAAAAGCGCAATATTCTTCATGGAAATTATCAGGGCTTTGAATGAGCAAAATTATTATTATCAAAATAGTAATTATTATTCTGATCTCAAATAAAAGTCTTTAACAAATCAGAAAATTGTGGTATAATATATATGGTGATAAAACAATGACTAGGAAGTATATATTTACAGCAAGAGATTAAGAGATAATAATTGAAGCTCGAAAGAAAAATAAGGATAAGCGAGCAGAAATTAGACTTCATGCGCTACAGTTGAGAGCAGAAGAAAAACGCTCAAAAGAGATTGCAGAAATAGTTGGCATGAGTGCTCCGTATATCAGCCAGCTTGCCGCAAGGTATTTTGCCGGTGGAATAGAAGCAATAGCCGGAAATCATTACGGCGGAAATCGTAGAAATATGAGCGTAGAGGAAGAAGAAAAGATTCTAAAGTTTAGAAAAATCGAACGTAAAAGCAATCTCACCTTTTGTTCTTTAATTTTGTTACGGTCTGAAATTAATCGTCAACCTGTATTGACAAAATCAGGTTGACGATTTATAATATATATCGGAAAAATAGAAAGGCTGTGATATTATGAAAAAACAAAATCTGAAAAGCAACGTTCTGTTCATTACAACGACTGCGCTGTCGGCGGCGCTTCTGACCGTCTGTTCGTGGATAAGCGTACCGGCATTCGGGCCGTTTGTACCGTTTACAATGCAGACGTTTGCGGTGTTCCTGATCGCAGGGCTGTTCGATCTGCGGTGTTCTGTTTCGGCGGTACTGGCGTATATTCTTCTCGGCGCAGCGGGCGTTCCGGTATTTTCGGGCTTCAAAAGCGGTTTGGGCGCAATAATGGGCGCAACGGGCGGATATATCATCGGCTTTGTTTTTACGGTGCTGATAATTGAAGCATTCAAAAAACTGAAGCCCGGTTCGATCGTATTCCTTGTTTTTGGAATGATACTCGGGCTTGCGGTGTGCTATGCGTTCGGTACGGGGTGGTTCTACTTTGTGTTCTCCGGTTCGGGCGAGGTGAAAAGCATAGGCGCAATTTTATCTATGTGTGTTATGCCGTTTCTTATCCCGGACGCTGTAAAGCTTACCCTTGCCGTTATTCTTGTCGACAGACTTTCGCTGCCGCTTGCAAAGATCGGTATAGAAACAAAAGCCTGCAGAATGTCAAAAGCGAAAGATAATCGGCGCTGTAATTATGCAGTATCGGAATAATAATCGTAAAAATAAAAAAATTCACACTCAAAATTACATTCATATCAAAAAAAACTTGAAATTTCCTGCCGGATATAGTATAATCTGTATGTGTATAATGCAAAATTTTAATCACGGATAAAATTGTCAGGAGGATTTAATATGATTTCAGCAGGAGATTTCAGAAACGGCGTTACATTCGAGATGGATGGTCAGGTTGTTTCCATTATCGAATTTCAGCACGTAAAGCCGGGTAAGGGCGCCGCTTTTGTTCGTACAAAGATCAGAAACGTAATTACAGGCGCTGTGGTTGAAAAGACTTTCAACCCCAACGATAAGTACCCGACTGCTTATATCGAGAGAAAGGATATGGAGTACAGCTATTCCGACGGCGATCTCTATTACTTCATGGATACAGAGACATGGGAGCAGATCCCGATAGGCAAGTCTGTTCTCGGCGACAGCTTCAAGTTTGTTAAGGAGAACATGGTATGCAAGGTTCTCTCATACAAGGGCAGTGTTTTCGGTGTTGAGCCGCCGAACTTCGTTGACCTCAAGGTTATCGAGACAGAGCCGGGCTT
>CADBRK010000205.1 GCA_902797065.1 uncultured Ruminococcus sp. | reverse complement strand
TGTCATACGGTTATTCCGTATCTTTTTTTGTATCATTTTTTGTATCTTTCTTAATATCTTGCTCTGTTTCTTTGATAATATAGATCGGTCTGTGTTTTGTTTCAAGATATGTCTTGGAAAGGTACATTCCGAGTACGCCTATGCCTATGAGCTGTATTCCGCCCAGGAAAAGGATAATACACACAAGCGACGGGAAGCCCGTTGTGGGATCGCCGTAAACAAGCGTCTTTATCAGGTAGAAGCATGCCAGTATGAACGCCGCAACACAGATGATGAATCCCATGATAGACGAGATATACAGCGGAGTAGTCGAGAATGCCATGATCCCTTCCATAGAGTACTTGAACAGCTTCCAGAAGGACCATTTTGTTTCTCCGGCAACTCTTTGCGTATTTACATACTCAAGCCACTTTGTTTTGAATCCAACCCATCCGAAAATACCTTTGGAAAAGCGGTTGTATTCCTTCATGGACAAAATAGCGTTGACCATTTTTCTGGTCATCAGGCGGTAATCTCTTGCGCCGTCCACAATATCGGCGTCGCTCATTTTATTGATGATCTTGTAAAACATTCTCGCAAAGAATGAACGTATAGGCGGTTCGCCTTCCCGTGTTGTACGCCGTGTACCTGCGCAGTCATAGCCGTGCTCTTTAACGATCTTGTACATCTTCGGGAGCAGTGACGGCGGATCCTGCAGGTCTGCGTCCATGACCGCAACAAAATCACCTTTTGAAGCTTCCATACCTGCGAGCATGCCCGCTTCTTTTCCGAAATTTCTGGAGAAGGAAATATATCTTACGCGCTCGTCCTTTTTACTGAGATATTTCAGCATAGACAAGGTTTTATCCTTGGAACCGTCGTCGACAAAAATGAACTCGAACTTAACGTAGTCCATCTGTGCTGCTGTTTTGGTTATCTCTTTATAAAACGGCGGAAGAGCCTCTTGTTCGTTGTAACACGGAACAACTATTGAAATAAGCTCCATTTTCAACCATCCTTACTTTTTAGTGCCGCTCTTTGCAGGCTGTGTATCATTTTCACTTTTGGCTTTGCGCATATCAGTAATGCATAAGTATATAAATACAGCCAACGCTGCCACTGCAAGAACAACGCCCGGAACAAATCCCGGAGGTGTGTATTTCATTGTAATGCTGTGTGTGCCTTTTGTCATTTCTGCCGAGATGAATACGCCCATAGCCTCCTGCGTTTTGACCTTTTCTCCGTCCACGTAGAGAGTCCAGCCCTTTTCATAAGGAATAGATGTCAGGAAAACTCCGCTCCTCTGTACATCTATAGTACCTTCGATATAATTGCTGGTGTATTTTGTAACCTTTAAGCCTTCGTCCGCAAGAAGCGCATAGCCTTCATCAAGTATATTTTTATTGAGCAAAGCTGCGCCTATTACATTCTTGCCGCTCTTGTTTGAGTCGACTTTGAGCTTGAATCTCTCGCCCTTATGATAATATCCGCAGGGGAAAATATATCTCTGCGCCTCTATATTATACGTATGTGTCAGAGAGTCGGACTCCACTGTGATATTGTCGTTGGATTTTACATTTGCCCAGGCAAAGTACTCGCCGTCCTCCGTGGCTTCGTACTCGACTTCGATCTCACCCGAGTCGTTGCCGTCGGTAAAGCTGTATGAGTAAAAACCGCCGTCTGTTTCTTCGTGATCCATATTCAGGCAGTTGAAAGCAGCCGGACGCAGAATAGTATAGACGTCGCTGTCAACACCCGTAGAAGCTTTGAACACCTCGTTCTGAGTAATGAATACGTTATCGTTTATCATATTGACATCAGATATAGCTTTGTCAGCCATATAAGCTATCGGCAGCGTATATTCGTTGTAATACAGATCGACAAGTCCGTCGGAAGATGTTTTTTCGTCTGTCAGAGAGATCATTCCGCCTTTGTATCTTTCTCTTGATATAACGTACTTAATTCCGGAATACATCGAAGTTACCGGAGAAGTAAGCAGATACTGATAGCTGCTTCTCTTTGATACCATACCGAAGCGGCTTGTAAAATCAATGACGTTCTTGTATGATGTTGACGAGAACTGTCCGATGCCGTTATATCCGTAGATCATTCCGTCGTTCTTTGTGGAATAATACTCCATATCGAGTCGGAAGAATTCGTCTCCGTTCTGTTCGTAAGCGTAATCTATAAGCTCCTCGACAGCAGCTTCTTTGTCGGGGTAGTTGTTGTGATCGGTCGTACCGACAGATTCCACACCGATACTCGCTTCAAGGCACATCTCGGCAACGATCAGAATACTTGCAAATGTGACAAGCAAACGTCTGTTGAGAAGATTGAATTCATACAGGAGCATCATCAGTATGAACAGTCCCGCAACGATAAGACTGCCTATTACAGCCTTCCGGTCGAGATAGAATACCGTGATGCAAACCATTACAGCAGTGATAATGCACATTCCTATTATATCTTTTTTGTCAAGCTCTACAAACGACGTGAAGCCTTTGTATGCTATTGCGATAAGAACAAAGCTGAACAGGAACGAAAATCTGTACGGGATCATATTCGGGAAATGGAAGCCGTGCCAGATAAAATCAAGATAATTTATATTAAGGCTTATGAACATAAATCCGAGCAGTGAAAGATAAGCTATCTTCTCACGGAGCACGATATTTTTTGATCTGATAAAGATAACCAACAGAAGGATACACACAACGCCCGAACCGACATTCGGCAGACCTTCCATAGTTGTAGTCTTATGGAAGCTGAAGAGATTTGCAAGGATCTCCATGAAATTATTGTAGATCTCTATCTTTTTTGGCCACTTATCTTCCGAGCCGACGGTGTTCTGAAGCTGTATGTAAGATGTGAGAGTTATCGGCAAGGTCATACAGAGAGAAACAACGGAATAAATTGCCATTTTAATTACATTACGGCAGATCTCCTCGAAATCTGATTTTTTGATAACGCTTGTTACTATGAACCACAATACTACAAACACGCAGATCATGTAGCCGATATAATAACTCGACATGAAAGCGATCGCAAGAGAAATAATATACAGCTTGTATTTTTTCTCGTTTACAATATAATAAACGCCGAGAGCAACAAGCGGCATAAGCGCTACGCTGTCAAGCCAGATCGTGTTCCAGTAGTAGCCCATGATAAAATCACAGAAGGAATAGCAGCAGCCGAATGCTATGAGCGACAGGTCGTTGCGTTTGTGGACTGTTTTCAGGAACATAGCCATAAACAGACTTGCACAGCCGATCTTTATCATCATAAAGACAGCCATTGCTTCTCTGAGATATTCCGTAGGGATCAGTATAGTAAGAAGATTCAGCGGGCTTGCGATGTAATAGCCTATCATGGCGATAAAGTTTGTGCCGTAACCGTTTCTCCATGAGTAGAACATGGAGTCGCCAGTCAGAAGCTTGTGCTGAAATTCTTTAAGGAACGGGAAATACTGCTGTTTGCAGTCGGAATAAAGAACTTGTCTCTCTCCGAACGGGAAAATACCTGCCCGTGCGAACACAACGCCCATTATAATAAAGGGTACCAAAAACGACAATATGAGGAAAAGCGGCGTTTTGCTTGTTTCTCTGTTGTCGAGTTTCGGAAGAGAACGCGCAGGCTTTAGCTTGATCTTCTTTTTGTCGGGATCATTGTTTTCCGCAATAACGGCTTCACCGCCGTTATCTTTTTCCGGCTCGGCGGCAGGAGCAGATTCTTCGGTTACCGTTTCAATATCGGAAACTTCCTCTGTTTCGGGTTCCTTCACGGATGTGTCTTCGACAATCTCCTCGGTTTGATTAGTCACTGTTGTATTTGGCTTTTCGGAGTATTTTTTCTTTTTCTTTTTTGCCAATGCTTTCTCCTCCTGTCGTTTGGTTTCTATATGTTATTCATCTGTGGAAACATGATGATTTATTGTACGCTTAAAGCTCAAAGCTGCATTTATCGGGCAGCAGTTTTTCGAAAGCCTGCTTGACGCCTTCTTTTTTCCCTTCAAAATCAAGAGTGTCTGCGGTATCGTTTATACAGATCATGCAGTGATTTTTTGAAGGTATGTCATCGAGCAGCTTTTGGTAGTTATTCTCTTTGAGATGGTAACAAAGAGCAAAGCTGTCTTTTCTGACCTTGAAATTACCCGAAGCGAGTTGCCAGAACTTCATGACCCACTGGTTTACGTCGCCGGGCGTACGGAATTTATTATGGCAGGTAGTGTCTAAAGTATCAAAGGCCTTTTCCCACACCGTGTTATACGTGGATTTCAGGAAGCCTGCCGGTACGTGCTGATAATAAAATCCCGGGAAATATCCCCACGCAGATAATAAAAGGGTACGCATTATATTTCTTATACCGTTTTTCGGGTCGAGATAAAGCTTTTTGTTTTTTTTACATACCGATTTTTTATCGAAAAACGCATTTATAACGGTCAGATCTGCGCCGTTGATAAAGCCTGCAGTGTCGGGAGCAAAATTAATGCAGTCGAGAGCAAAAGTATCGCAGGGCTTTCCGTTTACGAAAAAGTCCCCGGGCGACACGGGAGCAGTCAGGAACATATCGTCATTAAAGAATACGAATTGTTCCGCAAGACCTTCAATGCGGTGCAGATTAAGCTCGATGGGATTGGCGCTGAACGTAGGCAGATACTGCTGCGGTATATAATCTTTATGATTGACGATATGCAGTTTCGGATTTGTCGTATCCAGCCACTTGGGCAGATGTCCCCATGTTACGAAATGGATCTTGTTTACCCATGGGGCGAATTTTTCGACTCCTCTGAACCAATACTGCAGATTGTCCCAATCGCGGTACCTTACCTCGCTGTTTGCGTTTGTTTTCTTTTTTGTATCGTACTTATCTTTTTCGGCGCGCCATTCGGGGTCGCTGCCGTCAACCCATATTATTACAAAATCTATCTTTTCGGTATCGCTCATTTCAGCTCCACCTTTCTTTTATAGCCTCATAATTCCTTTTGCAATTATCCGTATCATAAAGAGTGAAAAAGTCATCATGGCGGTTCAGATATTTTTCTTTATTCACGAATTTTGTCTCTGCCATTTGCTCTATATACTCAAGCAGGGGCTTTTCGTCGGAAAAAACAGGCCCGAAGCCGTCACGTTCGTAGTCGTAATACCCTTTATGGTAATGATGATCGGTGTAATCCTGATAATCAAAATGGAAATATGCCAGAGACTTTTTCATATACGCAAAATCTATCTGTACGCTTGAATAATCCGTTATCATAAACGCAGAGCTTTTTATAAGCTCCTGAACGTTATAGTGCTTGTAATCGCATATTGTGAGGTACGGATTATCGCTTTCGTACATATCCAGGAACCTCTGAGTATCACGGTGAGGGCAAAACATCACCGTACACCCGTAACGTTCGCATATTTCTTTCAGCTTTTCGCTTTTAATGACGCTGCTCCATTTTTTGTAATACAAGCTGTCTGCAAAATTTTCTCTGTCACGTTCGGGATTTTTTGCAAGCGCATTCGTGCCGAGCCAATCGCGCCAGGTAGGCATGATCAGTATCTGCGACGGAACGGTGTCGAACTCGTGCAGCTTATCAAAGCGGGGTAATCCCAGAAGCTGTACAACGCCCTCCGGGTACCCGTAATGACTATTCACATATTCCCACTCGCGATATGTGCTTGTGACAAATAACGACATCTTTGTGTTTTCATAGTACAAAAACTCTATATCGGTGAGAATAACGCCGTGCTGCAGGAATACTCTGTTGTTTTTGAGTATCCCGTAGACCTCAAGCAGATAGCACACGGCGAAATTCGGTTTGCCGCCCTTTTGCGAACTTATGTTGACTTTAGCCGTGAGATAGAGTATCCAGTGCATAAAACTGCCGTACTCAACGGTTTTGCCCAATTTGCTGACCTTTCTGTAGTCGACGCTTTTTTTATGTACCGCAAAAACGCAGTCTTGTTCGGGATGAGTTTCCCGTATATACTTATAAAGCCAATAGCCGTTGTCGGAGGCTTCGATTCCGTTGTCGCAGATCAGCCAGAGATCCTTCCGCCTGATCTTATATATCAGCGCTATCGGCAGTGCAAACAAAAACAGGAAGACGTGAAGAATATCCACAGGCTTAACGCCTTTGAATTTTTCTATGAATCGTTTCATAGCCACCTCTTACGACATGAATTCCTCATATTTGGGAAGAACCTCTTCGCATGATCCCTGCATTTTTACTTCGCCCTCATGCAGCCACAATATGCTGTCGCAAAGCTTCTGGAGTGTGTCGGAGCTGTGAGATACAATAACGACCGTTCTGTCCTCGTTGGTGATAAGACTCTTCATCTTCTCGTAGCTCTTTTTCTTGAACTTAGCGTCACCTACCGACAGCACCTCGTCTATGAGCATGATCTCCGTCTCGAGAATAGCCGTAATTGCGAATGCAAGCTTGGAGTACATACCGCTTGAATATGTTTTTACGGGGCGTTCTATAAAGTCGCCCAACTCGGAGAACTCGATAATTTCATCAATTTTTGCTTCGATCTCCGCTTTGGAGAATCCGAGCAGCATACCGGAGAGATATATATTCTCTCTGCCGCTGAGTTTATTCTGGAATCCCACGCCGATCGACAAAAGCGATACACTGTGTCCGTGCAGGTCGATAGTGCCCTCGTCGGGAGCGAATATTCCCGCTATTGCTTTGAGCAGGGTGGATTTTCCGCTTCCGTTCTTGCCGACGATGCCGAGGATCTGTCCTTTCGGTATCTCAAAGCTTACTCCCTTGACAGCCTCGAACAATTCTGTCTTTTTGTATTTATGGGGGGCAAGAATGGTTTTTAACAGCGATACCTTTTTAAATATTCTGTATCTGATTTTGACATCAGACACAGATATTGCATTTTCCGAAACTTCTGCCATAATCAAATCACCTTTACATAACTGTTTTCAAATTTATAAATGATCTTTACTCCGATGACGGACATCACAAGACCTACTACAAACCAAATGCCGAGCATTACCCAGTGCGGGTTTTCTCCGTAAAGCATGACGCGTCTGAGGTCTGTTATAACAAGCGCAATGGGGTTCAGCTTTACGAGAAGCGAGTCATACGGTTCGGGAACCTTACCTTTGATATTTTTTCCTATGGATTCTATCGAATAGAATATACCCGACAGGTAGAAGAACAGCTGCAGTACAACCGTTATTACATTAAGCAGGTCTTCGACAAATACGCCGAAATGGCTGATGATCGTACTGAGTCCGAATGTTACTACTACAAGTACCATAGAGATCGGGATTATCCATATTACTCTCCAATTCAAAGGAACATGGTAGCCTATCATAGTTACGACAACCAACAGGTTGGATACTACCATTTTAAACCCGTATACGCCTATCTTTTCAAATATAAACATATATTTAGGTACATAAACTTTTGTTACGATCATCTTTTTTGCGGCGACGACCTTAACGCTGGCTTTTACGGTTTTAGAGAAGAATGTCCATGTGTTCAACCCCAAAAATACAAACACAGGAAAGTACTGAACATTACTCTTGAATACTACTACTGCGATGAACGAATAAACAAGCATGTAAAGCAGCGGATCGAGGAACCACCACAGCCAGCTCAAAAAAGAATCTGCTACCTCTGATTTCAATTCGGCTTTTGATGAGTAAACCGTATAACTGAAAAATCGCTTGAAATCCTTAAAAAATCTGCTCATCGACAACCATCACTTCCTTTTCTTTATTAACAATCACAATTAACATGATTATAACATTATAATGCAGAATTTGCAATAGTCATTTTGCCCCTATTAGAATTCCTAATCTGTAATAACTTAGTTATATTTATTAAGAGGATGTAATGCTTGTGAAAATGCAGAAAAACAAAAAATCGCATCCGTTATAAAACGAATACGATCCTTGC
>CADBRK010000204.1 GCA_902797065.1 uncultured Ruminococcus sp. | reverse complement strand
TTTGAAGAACCAATTTTTATCACAAGACCGTTCGGCAGACACACTACGGGCAGAGCAGGCGAACTTATAAAACCGGTTTTTTTGCAGACAGCGTCGGGGCATGTTGCGTCGGTTACTCCTATTTCTCCCTGACGCACTTCAATGGTATTGCTGCCTCCGCTGCTGTTCGTTACGGTGAAGGAATACGGCTTATCTACAGCGTTAAGATCAATAGTCCGGATCAGCGTATCTTCGGAATAAATATAAGCGATCCGCTCGCCGCCCGCACTGAAACAGCGTATCGCAATTACGCCGAATGATACCGCAAGAACAGCCGCAATAATAATTGCGCAGATTATCTTTTTTCGCATTTTGTTACCTCTTTACACAGTGACGATCTTATATCCCGAGAACTTATCGCTTACACTGAAACTTTCTGTTATTCCCTGTGTGATATACAAAGTCTTATCGTCCGAAACCATTACAGCGTCATACTCCCGATTCGATCTCAGATAGCCGCAGGCGCTGTCGATACCCATTACAAACAGCGATGTGGAAAGAGCGTCGCATGTTGTGCCGTCGATTCCGATAACGGTAACCGACAATATGTCTGTTTTGGCGGGACGGCCTGTTTTCGGATCAAGTATATGCCAATATGTGTTCCCGGCTTCATCTTCAAAATATCTCTCGTATCCGCCGGAGGTCACGACGGCTTTGTCGATGACTTCAACAGTCCCCACAAGCTCATGACTGTCGGTCGGGTCTTGTATTCCGACTATCCAGCTGCTGCCGTCGGGCTTTGCGCCGATTGTCTGTACGTTGCCGCCCATATTCAGAATTGCGCTCTTTATGCCTTCGTTTTTAAGGATCTCGGCAGCGCATTTCCCTGCATAGCCCTTTGCAATGCCTCCGAGATCAATATTTGCTCCGTTCAGAAGAGAAACGGAGTTATCGTTCGTATCAAGAATAATATTTTCACTTCCGACACTTTTCAGAAGTTCGTCCAGACGAGTCTGAGCCGGCACTTTATAATCGCCTGTTGTAAATCCCCATTCCCTTGAAACAGGGTACAGCGTAATGTCGAATGCGGCGTTGGTGCTTTTATTAATTTCAAGAGATCGTTTGATAAGAAATGAAGTGTCGTCCGATATTTCGGTACGCTTTCCGTCCGCACTGTTGAGTCCGAATATTTCGCTGTTCTCATCGGTAACGGAAAGCAGTTCCTCAAGTTCCCTGATCTTAGCGGAAGCTTTTTCGAGTGCAGATTTGCTGTTTTCTCCGTACGCTTTGAGCGTCATATATGTATCCATCGCGAAAAGGTCGGTTTCATTTTCCGTGTTCCGATCAGTGCATGAGCACAGAATGATCACCGATGCTGCGCATAGTAAAGCCGACAGTGTTTTCTTACAGATCATGAGATCCTTCCTTTTCATATAATATATCTGTAAATTTCTTCAATATACCCGATTTTTCCATCTTTGCGGCGGTAAAGTCTGTCAGCAGCCCGATCAGCACACCCGTAACACAGCCGGAGATCATCAGGTACGGAAGATAATATATCACCTGCCATGACAACAGTATCACCGCAGCGCATATCTGACCGATATTGTGAAACACCGCGCCCGCAGTGCTTATAAACCATACCGGTCTGCCCTTCAGAATATAGTTAGCGGTACACATTGCAAGGAATGCCAGAATACCTCCGCACAAACTGTAGATCATCGAGATTGCCTGCCCGGCAAAAATCGACGCAAGTATTATCCTTGCTGTCAATACGGCGAGGGCAGATTTTTTGTCCGCATTCAGCACGAGGAAAAGAGTAATAACATTTGCAAGCCCGAGCTTTACGCCTTGTATCGGAACGAGAGGGGGGATCGCCGATTCTATTGTAAATATAATAAGCGCCAGTGCCGTGAGCAGAGAGAGCAGCACAAGCTTTTTTGTTTTATTATTTTTCATATGTTCACCCGATGATAGTTGTGATCTTTGAACGGACAAAAGTTAGAAATATATAACCGAATATTATTTTACTATTTTATATTCCTTTTGTCAATGATAGATTGTATCACTATTCTTCCTTTTATGCTGTAGAATTTACTGTTCGGGACAGACAGAAAGATTTTTCCGATAACGGTTGATATTATCCTGCACAGTGTGGTAAAATTAAGGGTAAAGACAAATTACAAAGGTGTTGTTTATGATAAATAATAGGAAAATTCTGTTGTGCATACCGCTTTTGATAACCACGCTGTGTCTTGCGGCAGGCTGCGCTTTATCTAATGAAAATACGGAGGCTTCGGATATGGACGTTTCTTCGAGTGTGAGCGAATATAAAGACGGTCCCGAAGAACACGGTGGTCTGAAAGTTGAGCAGGGCGTACTTAAAGACAAAAACGGCGATACCTTTCAGCTGCGCGGCATGAGTACGCACGGAATCGGCTGGTATCCCAATTACGTAAACGCAGGCGCAATGAAAAGCGTGCGCGAATGGGGCGGAAATGTCATGCGTGCCGCCGTGTATACCGAGGCTGACAGCGGTTATCTGTCCGACCCCGAGCGCAGTATGAATATTGTCGTTCAGGCGATCGAGAACGCTCGTGCAATGGATATGTATATTATAGTGGATTGGCACATTCTCGATGACGGCGACCCGAATACACATCTCGATAAAGCCATCACCTTTTTTGACGCAGTTGCTTCTCGTTATCCAGACGACCCTGCGATAATATACGAGGTCTGCAACGAGCCGAATCACGTCGATTGGAGTACGATAAAGCAGTACGCTTATGCTATCTGCCCCGTAATACGTCAATACTCACCGCAGGCGGTAATAATTCTTGGTACACCGGATTTTTCGTTCGACCTGACTTCCCCTCTGAACGAGCCTTTCGAGCAGGAGAATATTCTGTATTCGTATCATTTTTATGCGGGTCTGCACAATGATTTTTCAACTCTGAAAAAAGCCGTCAGAGAGGGTCTGCCTGTTATTGTTTCGGAATGGGGCATAAGCAAGGATACAAACGGCAGTCCCAAGCTTGAATTGGGCGAAAGCTTTGTCGAATACCTAAACGAAAACAACATCAGCTGGTGCGCATGGTCACTTTGCAATAAAGACGAGGTCTACTCTGCGCTGCGCCCCGACTGCAATAAACTCAGCGGCTGGCAGGAGAGCGACCTGACCGATGTGGGCAAAATAGTTTTTAAGAATATGGGAGGATCGTCCGAATGAAAACAAGAGTAAAACGGATATATTTATGCTTAATGGCTGTGTTCACGATCATTTATCTTGTGTGGCGTATCGGCTGGACGCTGCCGCTCGATCATCGACCGATAGATATTGTGTTCGCGTTCATACTTTTACTGACAGAACTTGTCGGCGTGTGGGAAATGACAGTACACTATATGCTTGAAGGCAGACGGAAACCGTGTCCGCCCCTGCCTGAAATAAACAGTGAAAAACAACTGCCCGACGTCGATGTCCTTGTTCCGACCTGCGGCGAGCCTGTGGAACTGCTGAAGCGTACACTGTCTGGCTGCCTTGCTATGGAGTACAGCGGCAGCGTCAATGTGTATCTGTGCGACGACGCAGACAGAGAAGAAATGAGAGCACTGGCGAAAGAACTCGGAGTGAAGTATTTTTCCCGCAAAGAGAGAACAAACGCAAAGGCAGGCAATCTGAATAATGCTTTGAAACTTACCAAAGCACCTCTTGTGGCTGTGTTTGACGCCGATATGTGCCCCGAACCGCATTTCCTTATGTCAACGGTTCCGTATTTCTATGAAAAGAGCGGAAAGCATAAACGCTATCAGTTTTCGGATAAGATCGGCTTTGTGCAGACGCCGCAGAGCTTCCGCAATGATGATCTGTTCCAGCGCGCATATCGTGCGGGAGATCTGATCCCGAACGAACAGGATTATTTTTATCTTGAACTGGAGCCGGCGCGCAACAGCTCCAATGCAGTAATATTCGGAGGCTCGAATACTGTTTTGTTACGCAAAGCGCTTGAATCGTCAGGCGGCTTTGTAACCGGAACGCTTACGGAGGATTTCGCCACGGGCATAGAGATACAAAAGCACGGTTACCGCTGTATCGCAGTTGATACCCCGCTTGCCTCGGGTCTTGCGCCCGAAAGCCTTACCGCTATGATACGTCAGCGTAACCGCTGGGCAAGAGGCTGCATTCAGTCGGGCTTCAAAACCCACCTG
>CADBRK010000203.1 GCA_902797065.1 uncultured Ruminococcus sp. | reverse complement strand
GCGAGTGACGGGACTTGAACCCGTACGTCATACAACACACGCCCCTCAAACGTGCCTGTCTGCCAGTTCCAGCACACTCGCATTTATATCCGCCGGATCAACCGGCGAATATTATTCTAACATATAGCCGAGCCTTTGTCAAGTCTTTTTTTGATTATAATTTATCCGCCCTGTCCGGGAACTCATACTCCAATATATCGCAGTTCCCTATGCCGAATTTTGCGTATTCCTCGTTGTCCATATCGTGAAAATACGACTGTACGACCCTGGAGATACCGTTGTGCGCCACAAGCAGGTATACCTTGTCGTCCTGCTTTAGTTCGTCCAGCAGATTATATATACGCTGCGCAAGTCTGAGCATGCTCTCTCCGCCGTTGTAGCTGTGTATGAAATTGCCTTTATCCGCCAGAAATTCAGCCCCGTTCCGTGCGGTGCCTTCGTACTTTCCGAAGCACTGTTCTCGCAGAAGCTCTTCTTCACGGAGCGGCAGCCCCGTTATTTCGGCAATGTGTTCCGCGGTGTTCTTTGCGCGTATAAGAGGCGAACACAGTATTTCGTCAATGTGCAGCTGCTTGCTTTTTATCAGCTCTCCGAGACGGATCGCCTGTTCGTGCCCGAGAGGTGTAAGCTCGATGTCGGTCACGCCGCATATTTTGTTTTCGGCGTTCCATACCGTCTGCCCGTGCCGTGTAAAATATAGCTTCTTCATGCCTGCACCTCTTTGTACGGTGTTACCCTTACAAATGCCTCGATGTTTGTTTTCTCTCCTATTTTTGTGCGGAAATATATCAGGCCGTTTTCGTCGGGCTTGCTGCTGTATATGTCCATCTCCGAACCCATAGGCGCTTCCGAAATAAATGATATGTTTATCTCTGTTACAAACAGGTTTTCGATACCGTCTATGCAGTCACAGATAACATCGGGGTAAAATCTGTTGTTGAGGTGCATGTTGCAGTCAACTTCGGAATACAGTACACGCTTTTTGCCGATATGTTCGAGAGGCAGTTCTTTCGGTATTCTGAATCTCAGCGACTGCACGGTGTCGAGCGGTTCGTCTGTCGAATACTTGCTTGTGTCGTAATCCCCGACCTTTTTTATACTCCCGTCGGCTGTACCGATAAGCGCCCATGCCGAGTTGGCCTGAGCATATAATTCGTTGCCTTTCCGTATTTCGTAACAGCGCTGAAACACAACGCCCTTGCTCGGACAGCACCATGTCAGACTTTCGAAATCGTCATAACGAAGAAGAGGCTTGAATATTTTTATGTGTATGCGGCTTAGAATAAATGCAAGTCCGCTGTCGAAAAGCTCATAGTATGAGGGTTTCTCGTAACGCAGCTGCTGATTTGCAGCCTCCTGCATGTATTTTGTGTACGCGCCGCTTCGCATGATCCCCCGTGAATCCGCATCGTGCGCATAGACCGAGTAATTTTGTATGAACTTCATGAAACCACGACCTTTCTGTTTTTTTACACAGATTACCGTATATTATTATACACAAATGCGTCTGCTTTTTCAATATGAATTATTCTGTTAACAATTCTTGGCTATTTTGGGGCTGCGGCGTCTGCGGGGCGAATATGCCATAAGCTTTTTGTGGGTAATATCGTCCATGCGTTCAAAGTCCGTGTAGTAAAACTGCAGATAACGTTCCCTGATCCTGCTCATTTCTTTTTTGCTGACGGGAACTATGTCTCCGTTTTTCATTTTAAAACCCTCGTCGGTAAGCTGAGTTACATGCATCATATTTACGGCGAATGCTCTGTGACATCTCAGGAAAACACGGTCGTTAAGCTCCTGCTCGGTTTGGTTCATTGTTTTTCTTTCCGTATAGACCGTAAGATTTGTCATGTGAATAATGTTGTTTGACTTTTCGTGCTCTATATAAAGTATATCGGGAACAGGAAGTCTGTACAGTTTGTTAGACCGTTGTATAAAATATGATCCCAGACTTTCGGTGTACATCTTTCTCTTTAGTGTGTTATTGAGGATTCTGTCTATTTCGAGCAGAGGTACCTCGTGCGTTGTATCTATAAAAAAGAGATTTTCGTTATCCGATCTTATCGGTGATGAGTTCAGACAGATAAGTGTTGTCTTTTCGGTTAATTTTTCAAGCCAGCAATTTTTGCTGTATAGCGTCGTGGTGTTTTCATCAAGCAGCAGATAATCATACTGCTTTCCGTCCTCTATTTCATTTAAAAGCGTGTTGGGATCTACAAAGCTGTAAATGAGTGAATTGATCTTATGATCGTCCATATAATCATAAAGCATGTCGTGAAAATATTCGCATTTTTTGCTGTCGTTATTGCATATTGCAAAAATCATAATGTCCTCCGGTGATAAAAGTTTCTTGTGCATAAGAATACGGATTTTCCGTCAGAATGACCCGATTACCGTATCCCCGAAATCATATTATATAACAAATTTGTAAATTATAAAGCTAATATGCAATTATTCGTAAACTTATTTACATTTTTGTAATTATATGGCCGTACATGATGGGTTAAATCAATAAAATAGGTGTAATGTGTGTTGTGTGTTGAAAATCGGGCTGTCGGAAATTATCTTTTTTTTGACGCTGTATTGCATTATTTTTCCGGAAATGATATAATTATACATATTTTTGCAGGAGGGATATGCTTGAGAAAGTTGTTTGCATCGCTGTTTGTCATAATCGTTATGTTTATCCCTTCCGTATGTGCGCATGCAGACGGTACTGCATTTGAAATTACATCTCCGGAATCGGTCAATTCGGGCAGATCGTTTGATATTTCAATAAAGTACGTCGGCGATGAACCGCTCGGCGGAGTATGGTTGGAGACGGAATATGACGATGAGTATTTTTCGTTTAAGTCGTTCTCTGCGGAGAACTGTACATCTGATTATGAGAATAAAGGCGGTAAGCTTTCTTTGATATGCCTGTTCAACGATCCGGATAATCACTGCCGTGAGATGAAAATGACGTTTACATCAAAAACAGGCGTACCCTCAGCGAAGAAAAGCTTCAGGTTTAACTGCGTTCAGGCGGTAACTTCCGATCTGAAAGATACCGATACAACGATAACACCGTCTTTCGACATTAATGTAATACGAAAAAGCGACGGTACGGATACCGATAATGTATCGTCACGGCGCAAAGACAGCGATACTGCCGATAAGAATAATAATACGGGTACAGGCAGAAGTACGGAAAGCAAAACCTCGTCTGCAAAATCGAAGAAAGAATCCTCCGGGAAAAGCAGCGGTCAGACGAAGTCAATAGCTGTTTCGTCCGAAAACAGCAAAGAGGAAATGCCTTCCGAATCATCTAAAAATGAGTACAGCCAAGAGGTATCTTCCTCGCTGAATAAGACGATGAGATTGTACGAAAAGGAGAGTAAATCGGAACTTGTGATCGCAGGCGCAGTCGGTGCGTTGGCAGTGGTCGGCATACTGTTCGGTCTGTATAAGCTCGGGAAGATGGAAAACAGAAGATAGCTAAGCGATTGATCCCCCAACGGAGTTTATGTAACGGCTTCGTTGGGGGTTCTGTTTTTTTATTATATTTGTGCTGTACGAATTTTTTAATTTATAAATATATCAATCTGTTCATAATATATTTACAAAAAATTCACCGTTTTTTTTTTTTTTTTTTTTTTTTTTTTT
>CADBRK010000202.1 GCA_902797065.1 uncultured Ruminococcus sp. | reverse complement strand
TTACAGATCATTCTCCATGCTTTAAATCGGATAATATAACAGACGGCAGCTGCCGCGTAATAATGAATGACGGAACAGTCTACTATCTGCTTACGTTCGAAGGCGAAAGTGATACAACAGACGGAGAAAACGGAGTTTACTATGATACGCTGCCCCTTACGCTGTCAACTATCCCGGAAAGATGGTGGAACCGTGAGATACTGGCTATCGACACACGTGAGATCAGCGAGATCATTTTGTGCGGAGATACCGTCTACAGCAAGTAATACAAGAGAAAATACATCAATACAATACACCCCGTATCCTGAGATACGGGGCATTTTTATCATCTGTGTTTTGCAGTGCGTGATTTATTCACCGGGTTCTTATGTTTGACACCTTTTTTCAGAGACTTCCGTTTCTCAAAGCGCATTACAAGCTCACGTCCCTCTGTAGAATTGTACTCGTCGCGCAGAGACAGAAGAACCGCCACAAGACTTACCGTCTCTATCATGGCAACAATACGCATATCAAACCGTTCCTTACCGAAGATGTTGCCTGCAACCGCAATAAATGAGCAGATCTGAGTCGAGGCTATCAGCCAGATTCTTTGAGGGAAGCACAGTGCCGCCGCCAATACCAGCATGTCAGAACAAAAGTAATAGCGTTCATGCATGTGCGGCAGGAAATACGGAACGGTAAAACAAGAGAGTACAGCTATCACAACAGCACCCCGAACCGTAAGTTTATAATTATCAGGTGCTCCGAATACACAGTAATACATTATGATGAGCGTTGCCCCTCCTGCAAAGAAAATGCCCGACGATCCGAGAAGCCCGGGATCAACACCGTCAAGCAAAGACCACACATTCGGAAGAGCCATATTAAGAGAATGATACTGTCCGGATTGTCTCGTGTAGACTGTCAGAAGCCGGAAGAAATTTCCGCCTGCAAACACTGCCGGCAGTATTGACACAATGTAGACCGCCGGGATCATAAGCAAACTGCGCAGACGCAGCTTCCTTCGCATGACCATCACGCCAATGAACGGGATAAAGAAAATAGCCTGTAGTTTCAGAGACAGCGCCACACCAAATACACCCATCGAGACAAGATCTCTTCCCTTCAGGAAGTAGTACAGCGACATGACCACAAAACAGGTATAGATCCCGTCACATTGTCCCCACGCACCGGAATTTGTAATAGCTGTCGGGAGCATAGAAGCAATGGCGAATCCGAGCAGAGGCCGGCTTGTTCCCCGGTATTCAATGTCGAGTATCCTTTTAATATAAACGGCACATATCAGCTCAAAAATGCCGGAGAACACCTTGACTCCAACCTTGACCGGAATTTCCGTATAAGTCAGGAAAGCGAGAAAATAGTAATACATCGGTGTATAGTCGCCAAATTCATTTCCTACAGCCCGGAATCCGCCGTTGTCGCGCAGATATTCGTACCATGGTATTACAAACCTGCTCAAATCACCCGAATCATTCGGAAACAATTTGATGCGTGCCAATGCGCCGCAAATTACAACAGCGATGACAAACGCTCCCTTCAGCAAGTCCTGATGATTGAATTGACGGATAGCCCTAAAACATTCCGATGTTTTTTTCCGTATTTTTTCCGGTAAAGATGCCATATTGAGAGTCCTCCGATTACTGTCATAACACATTCAATGTTACTTTGACAGCGTAGTATTATTAATCTTTGTCTGATGCCTCTTATCAGACTCTGCGGAAAAACCGCAGACAAAAACAGCGAATACAACAGCCGAAAAGCTGCAAGACTCTGTTTGCAGAATTATTCTTTATTCATCCAACTCGCCTTTGTAATATTTGAAAAGATATTTTATAGAAAGCTCGGGCGTCAATGTCAAACCTGTGTTATCATATGAGCCGCCCGATATTTTCACATAGGCGTCTTTTGTAAAAACAAACCGGTATGTTTCGCCGTCAATAATGCGCTCCGCAAGAATATCATCCGAAATACCATTTTCCGCAAGTGTGTCTCCTACGGTAGCCTCATCTACTGTTTTTCCGTTATAAGTAAAATAATACAATTCGGCATAATAATTATTAAACGCTTCTTTGACAGCGTAATATATTTTATCTTCGTCCGCTTCCATCTGTGAGAGCTTAGCCGATTCTCCGAACGGACCGCAGGCCGAAACAGCGAGTACAACAGCCAGCGCCAGAACAGTCGCAAGTGCTTTTTTTAACATATGATTTATCTCCCGATAATAACCTCTATTTTGCAAGCGACTTTATTGTCGTATCGGCTTTGAGTTCTATACCCTCGGAACTGCTTTGTGCGTCATACTTTCCGCCGCCGATCACGACTCTGCCCTGATCGTTGAAAACGAATGTATATGTGACATTCATAAGGGTACGTTGAAGTCTGATGTCGGAAAGTTTGTTTTCCGCAAGAACATCGCCGACCGTGGCTTCAATGGCTGTTTTGCCGTTATAGGTCTTGTCATTATTGCCCGATCTGCAGTTTGCAACAGCTTCTCCGATGACCTTATCAAGCGTCATACCGTCGTTTACAAGTTGATTTTGTCCGTCTATAAGAGATATGAACGAAGTTGACGGAGTAAGCTCTATACCCGCAGAGTCATGTTCTTTCGATATTTTGACATCTCCCGTAACGAATCCGTCGCTGTCAGTGCCTGTTTCCACAAACACAAAATGATATGCCACGCCGCCGATATAGTAGTACAGCATTTCGGAATAACCGTTATCGCCCAAGCCTGCCGCACACAGCAGATCATTTAATACAACCGAATCAAGCGGCATATCGCCGAAAGCAGACGTGCTATCGCCCGATTTGTACGCTTCGGCAGCGTCTTTGATAACTTTGTCTACTTTTTTGCAATTTTCACTCATGATGGAATACAGAGTATTCACGACTTCCTGACTGCCTGCAAGATACGATATTTTCATGCGTTCGGAAATTATTATTCCGTCGGGATCGGCGGCTTTTACCACGGCAAAATTGCCTTTTGTCGTATATGCCACACAATACTCTGTGCCGTCCGAATTGTATGACAAAGCTTCCTTCGTGAGCTTTGATTCTTTAAGTACATCTCCGATTGAAGCAATATCAACTTGCTTTTTGTTATATTTAATGATCCTGTTATCGCTGTAATATTCAAACAATGCCTGATTGAGCGCATCGGCAGCTTTAGCGGAATTTTCGGGGCTGCCTTTGCCCGTTTCGCCCGAACTGCCCGTTTCGCCCGTAAGCGACGACAACAGCGTATCTGCGGTAAGCTCTATTCCCTCTGAGCTGTATTCTCCGCCGCTGATCGCCACCGTACCCTGATCGGTAAACACAAGGACATATCCCACGTCATCTATATTTCGTGACAATATATCGTCAGACAGACCGTACTCAGCCAATACATCGCCTATCGAGGCGGAGTCAAAAGTCTTACCGTTGTATGTTTTGTCCGTACCACCGGATACATAAAGATCAATCGCTTCGCGTATCGCGGTATCCGCCGCCGCTTTGTCGTTTTCCATAGCAGAGATCGGATCGGCTTTCCGCGTACAAGAGGCAAGCATTATAAGAATTGAAAAAATCAGCAGCACAGACAAAATGCGTTTCATAATAAATTCCTTTCAAATGAGATCATCCAACCAGGCTGCCTTTATACTTCGCAAGTTCTTCGATCGTAGTATCTGCTGTTATGGTTTTGCCCTCATTCTTGTAAAAACCGCCGTTTATTACGATCGTACCTTTTTTGGTATATACAAACGTATAATCGGTGCCGTCTATCGTCTGTGCGAGAATATCAGCCGAGATGTTTTTCTCTGTAAGGACATCTCCCACGGTGCATTCCTTGGCGGTCTTGCCGTTATACTTTACGGTACTGTCTTCATTAAGATAAACATTGACAGCGCTGCGAATCACCATATTCAGGGTAGATTTGTCTTTCTCAAGTTTTTCCATTGTTGTCATTTCGCCGTTGTCGTCTTTCTTTTCGCTGTCGGTGCTTTGGCTGTCGGAACTCTCGCCGTCCGTGCTCTCGTTATCCGAACTTTTGATCTCAAATTTCACGGTAGCAAGCGAAGCGATTGTCATGTCGGCGGTAAGTGTTTTTCCTTCGCCGTTGTACTCGCCGCCCGAGATCTCTACCGACTTTTTCTCGGAATTGAAAACGAAAGTATAAGTTGTATCGTTGATCGTTCGTGAAAGCACTTCCGCCGTCATATCGGCTTCGGAAAGCACATCGCCCACCGTGCAGACATCTGCAGTTTTACCGTTGTACAATATGCCCGTATTGCCTGTAAGATACGCATTGACAGCTTCTTTGATCATCATGTCAACTGTTCTTCTGTCGTTCTCCATCTCTGCGATACGGTCGTTGTTATTGTCGTCTGTCGATGAAGCAGACTCTCCGCCGAGAGTTGAGATCTTTGTATCTGCAGTAACGGCAATTCCTTTGTTGTCATACTCTCCGCCCGATATCTCGACGGAACCTTCCTCTGTATAAACAAATGTATATGTTACTCCTTCGATCGTACGGCACAAAACATCGGTCGGGATATTACTCTCCGTGAGTACATCTTCTACGGTACATTCCGAGACAGACTTTTTGTTGTACTTGACCATGGTGCTGCCTGCTTTATACGCTTTCACAGCTTCGCCGATCTTCATATTGAGTGTTGCACGGTCACGCTGAAGGTCTGCAAGCTTATCGTCGGGCGATTTGCTTTCGGCTGTACTCTCTGTACTTTCCGAACTTTCGCTGCTTTCGCTTTCGGACGCAGTCGTATCAGACGCATCGTCCGCAGTTTCACTGCCCGACGAATCGCCCCCGTTATTCTTCCACTCAACAAGCGAAACGATCGTTGTCGACGCAGTGATCGCCATGCCCTTGCTGTCATATTCTCCTCCTGAGATCCTCACGTCTCCTGTATTTGTATATACAAACGTGTACGTCTCGCCGTCTATCGTCCGTGATAAAACATCCGAGGAGATCTCGCTTTGGGTCAGCACATCTTCAACGGTCGCATCGGCTGCGGTTTTCCCGTTGTAAGTGGTCGTTGTATTCCCAACAAGATACGTATTAACGGCTTCTTTTATTACAATGTCTACAGTTGTTCTGTCGCTGTCCAGAGTTGACAGATCGGCCTGCTTCTTTTTGTCGCCGAAAGGTCCGCACGCCGTAAGCATAAACAGCATCGAAACTATCAGCAATACAGATGAAATTCTTTTTAACATAAATACATCTCCATTCGTTTCTTGGTTACCGTTTTCATCAAAAAAAGAGTACAAATAATTGAATGTACATTTTTCGCTTATATAAATAATATCTCAATGTATTTGTTTTGTCAACTCAACTTTGTTAATCTTTGTTAAACGAAATATTAATAGCCCCGTATCCTGATGAATACGGGGCATGAACACTTTAGCGTTCAAGTGACGGAGGGAGTATATAATTAACAACCATGTTTTTGCATAGACACAATTGAGACTGTGCAAAAAGTCAAAGAGAACGTTAAAAAAATGCTTTTTCGTCCAATCTTTTTACTCTCCCTCAGTCAGCATAGCTGACAGCTCCCTCAGCGAGAGAGCCTGAGATTTGCCGCATTTTATGCGGCTTTTACTGCCTCCCTCGTTGAGGAGGTGCCACATAGCGCTTTAGCGTTCAAGTGACGGAGGGAATATATAATTAACAACCATGTTTTTGCACGGTCTTAATGTACAATTATTCCCAACCTGCTTTGACCTTAACGCCTGTTTCCCCGGCAGTTTTTTCGAGAAGCTTTATCTCGTCGTCAGACAGACGCACTGACGCAGTTTTTGCAAGTTCCTCTGCCTGGTAAGGCTTGGTGATGCCTATGATCGGCAGTGTTCCCTTTGAGATCGCATATGCTGCGGCAACCTGCGAAACCGATATTCCGTATGACTCTCCGACGGTCTTCATTTTTTCAAGCAGAGGTTCGATCTTCTTCAATCGTGATTTATTGAAAGCCATTCCTCTGCGTGAAAACATCGGCATCGGATTTTTGGCAGTGAATTTACCCGTAAGCGCGCCCTGTTCAAGTACCATATACGCAAAGAACACCACACCGTTGTCTTTGCACCACTTAAGGACTCCGTTCTCCTCCGAAGCTCTGTACAGAATACTGAAATGATTCTGTACGCCCGATATTTTGCAGCCGTGTTCTTTGACGATCTTATCGGCAAGCTTAAGCTGTCCGAGATCGAAATTTGAGACACCGATCGAGCCTATCTTTCCTTCTTTTTTCATCTCGCACAGATGAGCCAGCGTTCCTTCTATGTATTTGGGCTGATGAAGCCAATATATGTCGGGCTTCCTGCCGGAGAATATCTCAACGCTGTCGCTGTACATCTTATCTACTCTATCTGCCGAATACTTTTTAAGCGGAGTGTATTTTTCGCTGTAGATGATGTCTTTGTTTGCCGAAAACTGTGCAAGCAGCTTTTCTGCGCTGCCCATTCCGTATACTGCAGCCGTATCAAAAAGGTTGAACCCCGATTTCATAGCCGTATCAAAGCTCTCCCGCAGCTTTTCGGGATCGGCTTTCGAGCCGAACACTATACCGTTTCCGTTCATACCGCTGCCCCACGCCCATGTACCCACAGCAATGGCAGGCAGCTTTTTACCGTTGATCTCAAAACTCATAGTATTGTCTCCCCGTAATCAATATATGTTTTAATTATACATTAACACAGTAAAGATGTAAACAATTATGTTTTTATTCTTGTAAATAATTTGTTAAATTCATTGAAGAAGCCTCTTAATTGTGTTAAAATGTAAATTGTAAAATTGTGAAGTAAGGAGAAACAAATATGAAAAGAATTATTTCTGTTATTTTAATTCAGATATTGATATGCGTGTTGTTTGCAGGATGTAATTCAACTGCCGAAGCACCGCAGAGTATCACCATAGGCGGAATCGCATACTATACCAACGCCGAAGAGATCGAGATAAAAGACGTTTCGCTATCCGATATAAGCGCCCTCAAAGAGTGTAAGAATCTGACGTCGCTGACTCTTGTCGGATGTGAGCTGACGGACATAAGCATTCTCTCGGAGGTCACCTCGCTGAGAAGTCTTGATCTTCATAACAACAAGATCTCGGATATTTCGGCACTGTCCGGTCTCGGCAAGCTGTATTCACTGTCGCTCTCGAATAACAAGATCTCCGATATATCGGCGCTGTCGCAGCTTACTTCTCTCGAGCAGCTCGACATCGGCAAAAATGAGATCGACGATCTTTCCCCATTGTCCGGTATGACAAAGCTTGAACTTCTGTACGCGGACGAAACCGGGATCGAAGATATTTCCCCTCTTGCCGGTCTGACCAAATTACAGGAGCTATACATCGGCGGCAACAAGATCACCGATATTTCTGCTCTTGAAAGTCTGAAAGACGTTACTGTTCTCGATCTTTATTCAAACAATATTTCAAAGGTCGAACCTCTTATGGGAATGACTTCTCTCACAGCACTGTATATCGGCAATAACGAAAAGCTGTCAGATACAAAAACACTCAGCGAACTGTCGACTCTTGAGATACTTTGCGCAGAAAACACCGCGATCACCGATGTTACACCTCTCAGGAAGCTGAAAAAGCTCTCCGAGCTTATGCTTACAAATGATAAGGTAAGCGATATTTCGCCTATCAAAGACATGAGTGCCTTGAAAAAGCTTAATCTCGAAGGCAACTACGAGATCACCGAAAGCAGTATAGAAGAACTCCAAAAAGTGCTGCCCGACTGCGAGATCAAACACTCCGAGCTTAAACCCGACACGGAAACAGACACCGATACAAATTCCAAAAAAGACAACAAGCTGCTTGAAAGCAGACCGTAAACACACAACATATTAATAAAATGTAAATATTATTTAAACAAATTATTAAAGTGACGTTTTTGGGACAATCATTGTGATAAACTTGTTTATGTAAACAGGATTACTCCAATGATTACATAAAATACCCATTGCGCTCCCCGAACAAACAGCGTTCGGGGAGCGCGCCCTTTTTATCTATAAGTTTTCCGACATCCATTCCAATATCCTGTCTATAACAACACGTTTGTTTACCTCGTGCAAAAGCTCGTGACGGAGATTCTCATATACTACAAAACAAATATTGTTTTCACCGAAAGCATTTACTCTCCAGCGTACTTCCGAAACTCCCTCTCCGTATTCTCCGACAGGATCTTTGCTTCCCGATAAAACCAAAGTCGGCATATCTCTGCGACGGTTCTTATACCAATCCATGCTGTTGCACTTGTCACTTAGCGCTATTACATCCCGCATTGCTTCAAACGAAAAAACAAAATTATAGTATTCGTCCTCGACATGCGCCCTCTGCACATTCTTATCGCTCGTTGTCCATGCGTAGGGATTCTTATCCTCACGGAACAAGACATTGCAAAAATTCAGGAAAATTCTCTGTACCGTTTCGGGGCGGTATTCTTTCCCTTTCAGAACTGCGCCTGCATGAGCCAATGCGAGTCCGAGTGCGGAGAACCTTTGACGGCCGCCCGTACCCGACAGTATCAGCATATCGCACATATCGGTGTACCTGCGTGAGTATATCCTCGCAATAAAGCTGCCCATACTGTGCCCGAAAAGAACATGCGGAAGGTCTTTATATTCCGATAAAGACTTGCATGCAAACGTGTATGCGTCTTTTATCAGTATCTCGTCGCCGTCTTTTTCGGCAAAAAAGCCGAGAGCTTCTTTGCTGCCCGCTGTTTTGCCGTGTCCGAGCTGATCGTGAATAACGGCAATATAGCCGTTTTGAGCAAGCTCCGACATAAACTCATCATACAGCTCCATATGCTCGGACATTCCGTGAATTATCTGTACGGTTGCCTTCAGCGTACCGAGCGGAATATACATCTTTCCGTAAAGCGTATGTATATTATCGTTTGATAAAGCGTTTACTTCAATCGTTTTGTATTCCATGTTTCACCTTCTTTATTCTTACTATCACCGCATACAGTATTCCGATAAAGAGAAGTATCAGACCTGCTGCGGCTAAAACGATCGATATGACCGTGTTGATAATATTGTCCGCGGAGAACAACAGATATTTGTCTTTTGATATGATATTGTTAACCCACGGATTGATCACAAGAATAGAAAAACCCGATATTGCGATAATCGCTCCTGTCTTTGAAACAAGATTTGTATGCATATATCTTACAGCAGCAAACAGCGCCCACATTGCCAAAGCCGGAACGGACGAGATCATCACCGCTTTTACAATGAATTCTCTGCCTCCGATATACGCTCCTATATAGAAGAACAAAGACAAAAGCAGAATTGTCTCCAGGGCGTAAACCGTCAGACCTTTGTTTTTCTTTATGAAGCCGTCCTTTGCGTACCTGCCAATAAGTATGGGCAAGATAACCGCCGTAAAGCCCATCAAGACGGACGTAGAAGCAATAAAGAACCATCTGCCGTGCGTATACAGACAGCATACCGCAAACAGCATAAAAAGCGAAGCCATCGAACACAAAGAGGTATACAGAAGCTTTTTTTGGGGTACCATAAGCGGCACAACGATCAGCGACGCTGTGAGCATAAGCGACGCAAGCACTATGAAGAACCAGTCAAGCGCATGACCTGTCGCAAGATTTATTATAAGACATGCGATAACGGGTATCATCAGTATACTTGATATGATCCCGCCGGCGATGAAAGTCTTTCGCTTTGTTTTCCTGAAAGAATACTCCAGTACACTCTCTTTTTCCTCGCTGATGTCTGTATCGTACTCCGTGTTTTTAAGCTTTGAGAGAACATCTCTGCAGTCTCTGCAATCCTCGATATGCTCCTCCACAAGCTTTTTGCTCTCCTCGCTGCTTACACCGTCAACATACAGCGGAAGCAGATCTCTGATAACATCACAGTTGATTTTCATGATCATCTATCCTTTCTCTTATTTTAAGCCTTGCGCGGTGATATGTAACTCTTGCCCATGTTTCCGACTTTTTGAATATTGCGCCTATTGTTTTAAAAGACAGTTCTCCGAATACGCGCAGGTGAAACACCTCTTTATACGGTTCTTCGAGCGTATGCAGTATACAGTGTATTCTGTAGGACGAATCGGTATTTTCGAGTTTTTCTTCAATCCGAGAATCCTCGGGGATACCGTCGCTCTCGTCGAGCGGCGAAAGTCGTTTTTTCTTTCGGTACTCGTCGATATACATATTCTTTGCTATAGAACACAGCCAGCTGAATTCTTCTGCCTGACCTTTATACGTATGCTTTGACTGCATAGCCCTGAAGAATGTGTTCTGTGCGATCTCCTCGGCAGTATCGCTGTTCTTTGCAAGAGTTATTACAAATGAATATAGCTTCATAAAATAAAGCTCATAGAGCTTTTCTATATCAATATCCATAAATCTGTCACCTCGGCTTTCATAGGTTAGACGTATAAAAACTGAATTCGTTACAGATATTCGAAAAATTTTTTGTATAAATTCTTCCCGACAAAGCGAAAAGCCTTATCGGGAATTATTTGTACTGTTATTTCTTCTTTTTGAAGCTGTCCTTCAGCGATACGCTTCTGTTGAATACAAGGTGTTCATCTGTAGAATCCTTGTTATCTACACAAAAATAGCCGTGGCGCATGAACTGGAAAGACATCGGCGCTTTAACGCCCTTCATAGCTTTTTCAACCTTACAGTCGTTGAGTACGGTAAGTGAGTTTGGGTTGATGTAGTCAAGGAAGTTCTTATCGCCCGTATCCGGTTCGGGATCGGTGAAGAGATTGTCATATACTCTTACTTCTGCATTCTCGCAGTTGTTTGCATCTACCCAATGTATGGTACCCTTGATCTTCCTGCCGTCGGGGGCGTTGCCTCCTCTGGTTTCGGGGTCGTACTCTGCATACACCTCCAGAAGCTCGCCGTTCTCGTCACGCTTACAGCCTGTACATTTTACGATATATGTCGTCTTTAAGCGAACCTCATTGCCGGGGAACATTCTGAAATAGCCCTTTATGGGTTCGTCCATATAGTCGCTCTTTTCGATATAGCATTCTCTCGAAAATGTAATTGTACGTGTGCCGTCCTCGGGGTGATTCGGGTTGTTCTCGATCTCAAACTCCTCGGTCTTTCCCTCGGGGTAATTCGTGATGATAAGCTTCACGGGATCAAGAACCGCCATAGTACGCTCTGCGCGGTCGTTGAGGTCTTCTCTGAGGCAGAACTCCAGGAAGCTGTAATCCACTGTGGAATTTACTTTAGATACGCCTATCCTCTCGCAGAAATTCCTGATAGATACGGGTGTATAACCTCTTCTGCGGAGTCCGCAGAGCGTGGGCATTCTCGGGTCGTCCCATCCGCTCACATAGCCGTCCTCGACAAGCTGACGGAGCTTTCTCTTGCTCATTACGGTATTATTGATACCGAGTCGCGCAAACTCGATCTGACGTGGTTTGCTGTCAAGCGTAAGATTATCTCTTACCCAGTTATACAGAGGTCTGTGCGCTTCAAATTCAAGTGAACAAAGGCTGTGTGTAATGCCCTCTATAGCGTCCTCTATCGTATGTGCAAAGTCGTACATCGGATAAATACACCACTCGTCGCCTGTGCGGTGATGTGTTATTCTGTTTATTCTGTAAATAACGGGGTCACGCATATTGAAGTTACCCGAAGTAAGGTCTATCTTTGCGCGCAGCGTCATTGCGCCGTCAGGAAATTCTCCTGCTCTCATGCGTCTGAAAAGATCCAGGCTTTCTTCGATCGGTCTGTCACGATACGGGCTTTTTGCAGGAGTTGAGAGATCCCCTCTGTACTCACGCATCTGATCTGCTGTAAGCTCACAGACGTACGCCAGACCTTTTTTGATAAGCTCCTCGGCGCAGTTATACATTTTCTCGAAATACTGCGACGCAAAGTAGAATCTGTCGCCCCAGTCAAAGCCCAGCCACCTTATATCTTCCTTTATGGCGTCTACGTATTCTTCGTCCTCTTTCGTGGGGTTGGTATCGTCCATACGAAGATTACACATACCGCCGTACTTTTCAGCCGTGCCGAAGTCAATGCAAATAGCCTTCGCATGTCCGATATGAAGATAACCGTTCGGTTCGGGCGGAAACCTCGTGTGTACGGCCATTCCCTCAAACTGACCGCCCTTTGCTATATCCTCATCTATAAAATCATGTATAAAATTGCCGTTGCCTGATTTTTCTTCGTTTATTATATCTTCTGCCATATTGTTTCCTCCTTATTCCTGCGCAAAGATTCACTCCTGCATCAGGAAACTCCAGACATCATTCTTCAAAAAGGGCAAGACCCTTTTTCATTCTCTCAAGCGATTCTTCTCTGCCGAGTATATCGAGTATCTCTATTGCGCCGCCCGGCGTTACCGTTTTGCCCGATACCGATATTCTTGCAGGCCACATTACGGTGCCGTTCTTTACTCC
>CADBRK010000201.1 GCA_902797065.1 uncultured Ruminococcus sp. | reverse complement strand
GGGCGTCGGTGGGGGATTTAAACCCACCACCGACGGACGTATGGAACCCGCCGCCTAAAGAGGCGGGGGACATCGACGTTTGTTATTAATGCGCAGAAAGGAGGATATCTATGGCGCTTTCAGAAGATTTTTTGCAGGAGCTTCGCAGCAGGAATGATATAACGTCCGTAATATCGGGCTACGTACAGCTGAGAAGACGCGGCCGCAACGAAGTCGGGCTGTGTCCTTTCCACGGCGAAAAGACGCCGTCGTTTACGGTGTATCCGGATACCGAGTCGTTTTACTGCTTCGGCTGCGGAATAGGCGGCGATGTAATTAATTTTATCCGACACGCCGAAAATCTCGATTATATTGACGCAGTGCGGCTTCTGGCGCAGCGTGCGGGCATGGATATGCCGCAGGATGACTCGTTTGACGATTCGATGCGTACCCTGAGAATGAGAATATACGAAGCCAACCGAGAGGCGGCGAGGTTCTTTTACTCAAAGCTTAACTCGCCGGAAGGCAAGAGGGGGCTTGATTATCTGCATAACCGCTGTCTGTCCGACAGGACGATACGCACCTTCGGACTTGGCTTTGCGCCCGATTCATGGTCGTCGCTCTCGGATTACCTGATAAAAGAGAAGGGCTTTAAGCCTTCGGAGCTTATCGAAGCAAATCTTGCATTCAAGAATAAAAAAGGAGGTCTTACCGATCGGTTCAGGAACAGAGTTATGTTCCCGATAATTGACCTGAGGGGCAACGTCGTAGCTTTCGGCGGAAGGATCATGACCGACGAAAAGCCGAAGTACCTCAATACATCCGATACGCCCGCATTCAAGAAAAGCTACAACCTCTTTGCGCTCAATAAGGCGAAGAATTCAAAGTCCGATAAGATAATACTTTGCGAGGGATATATGGATGTTATCGCTATACATCAGGCGGGCTTTGACTTTGCGGTGGCTACTCTCGGAACTGCCCTCACGCCCGAACAGGCGCGCATAATCAAAAAATACACAAATAACGTTATTATCTGCTACGACGCCGACGAAGCAGGGCAGAAGGCGACGGCAAGGGCGATTGAGATACTCAGGAAAGAAAATCTGAATATACAGGTGCTTACCGTACCCGACGGCAAAGACCCCGACGAGTTTATCCGCAAGCACGGCGAGAACGGCCATATCAGGTTCAAGATGCTCATAGAAGGTACGGGCACAGATATAGAGTACCGCTTGAAAAAGCTTAAAGACAGCTTTGAGACCGATACTGCCGACGGTCAGGTGCAGTATATGAACGAAGCCGCAAAAGTGATCGCAGCTATAGAGAATCCCGTCGAGAGGAATATTTATGCGGGCAGGGTATGCGAAGAGTTCAGCGTTACAAAGACGGAATTCGAGCGGCTTATTGATTCTATAATAAAGAAGAACAGCCGCAGAGATAAAAGACGCGAGTTCGATAAGATAAAGAACAACCTTGCCGTTCCGACATCGAACAGCGCCGCTGCCGCAAGGGGAAGAAAGACGCGCGCTCAGAAGGCGGAGGAGTTTGTTATCACATATCTGATGAACAACCCCGACGCAGTGAAAGCCGTATCAAAGAAGCTGGAACCTACGAAAGTATCCGAAGGGCTTAACAGGCGTCTTTACGAGACGATCATAAGCAGATATGAGAACGGCAGAGATGTCAGTTATACAGGCATATCGCCGGAGTTCACCATGGAGGAGAATTCGCTGATCGTCGCTATGATTTCGGTGTACTCTCCCGGGCTGTACACCTATGACGCATGTATGGAATGCGTTCAGACAATACTTAACGACAGTGCGCTTTTGTCTGCGAAAGAGCTTTCGGCTAAGTCCGACGAGGACGTTCAGGCATATCTTGAAGCGAAAAAAAACAAATTGAAGAACAAAAAGCCACAGTGATATGAAATATATCGGGCGGTCAGTCAAAAAAATGCCGAAAAAAGAAGGGTATTCCGATTTTTTCGGCTATATATATGTGTCCGTATAATAAAAACGTTCAGTGTATATTTTTGAAAGGGTGTTTTTATGAATGAAAAGTACGAAGCCAAGGAAAAGAAATACAACTTTGATGAAATGGTTGAAGCACTGCCGCCGCATTACAAAGAGATGATGATCTACCGATTGGGGCTGAGAGGCGAAGAACCTCACATATTGGACGAAACAGGGCAAAAATTCCATATTACACGAAATAGGGTAAGACAGATCGAAGCAGAAATGTTTAAAAAGTTTCGAAAGAGAGAAGGGTGTAGAAGAAAGGATTTTTTAGATTGACAGAAAATAAAAGCAGGAGTTTGCAAAAAAATCTTGTATATTTATAATGTCGGCAATAAACTGTCAAAACCGAGGGATTTGAAAGAGAGGAAATGTGAATGGGATTTCAGAATACCGAAAAGAGAAATATACTTAAAGAGATCGAAGACAAGGCAAGAGACAAGGGTACGATAACCGACAAGGAGATCCTTGATATTATCGGAGAAGCAGATGTAGACCCGGAACAGATCGAAAAAATATACGAAACGCTCGATGCCGCAGGCGTGAAGGTTATCGAGGTCATTGAAGAAACTGCGCTCGACAATATCGAGAGCGAGCTTGCCGCAACAGGCGAATCGTCATCCGATCAGGGCGACGGCATACCTTCGATAGACGACCCCGTGAAGGTGTATCTCAAAGAGATCGGCAAGGTGCCGCTGCTCACAAACGAAGAAGAAGTAGTCCTTGCGGAGAGAATACGCAACGGCGACGGCGACGCAAAAAAACGTCTGTCGGAGGCAAATCTCAGGCTTGTTGTAAGTATCGCAAAGAGGTATCTCGGCAGAGGGATGCAGTTCCTTGATCTTATCCAGGAGGGCAACCTCGGACTTATCAAGGCCGTGGAGAAATTCGACTACACAAAGGGCTTTAAGTTTTCGACATACGCAACCTGGTGGATAAGACAGGCTATAACAAGAGCAATCGCAGACCAGGCAAGAACCATCAGAATACCGGTTCATATGGTGGAGACGATCAACAAGGTCAAGAAGGTTTCAAGCCAGCTGCTCCACACAAACGGTCACGAGCCGTCCGCAGAGGAGATAGCGGAGGTTCTCGATTACCCCGTAGATAAGGTCAGAGAGATCATGAGAGTCTCTCAGGAGCCTGTGTCACTCGAGACGCCTATCGGCGAAGAGGAGGACTCACACCTAGGAGATTTTATTCCCGATGACGACGCTCCCGCGCCTGCCGATGCAGCGAGCCATACTCTGCTCAAAGAGCAGATCAACGATGTGCTTAATACTCTCACGCCGAGAGAGTCAAAGGTGCTCAGACTCCGCTTCGGACTTGAAGACGGACGTTCCAGGACGCTTGAAGAGGTTGGCAGAGAGTTCAAGGTCACACGGGAGAGAATCAGGCAGATCGAAGCTAAGGCTTTGCGTAAGCTCAGACACCCCAGCCGCAGCAAGAAGCTTAAAGATTACCTGGAGTAATAAATATACGGTGCGGCTGTGCAAAAACGTAAATTAAAAATCAAAGAGTCTTTTATTATACTCCCTCCGTCACTTGACCGATAAAGTGCTCAGTGACACCTCCCTCACGAGGGAGGCGAAAAAAGCCCCATAAAATGCGGCAAAAATCAGGCTCCCTCTTTGAGGGAGCTGTCAGCTATGCTGACTGAGGGAGGGTAAAGATAGGGCGGTAAAGCAATCCCGCCTTTTGTCTTAAGACATTTTGTAAGGTTTGAATTCTATAAATATAGCTTTTTGAACCGCCAATGAAACGGCGGTCATAGAAAAGGAAGGTAATATGAGAACATACGACGAAGTATCCCGTATGCTTGAGGATATAATCGACGAAACGCCCGAACAGCTGCTCCGGGGGCTTACCGGGGGAGTAGTTCTCTCGGAGGAATATAAGTTACACCCCGACAGAAGTCAGGCGTCACGGCTGTATATCATGGGCGAATACCAGACGGGTATTACCGGATGCAGGATAGTAATATACTACGGTTCATTTATGGCGGTATACGGCTATGCTGACAGCGATACATTCCGTGAAAAGCTGCGGCATACATTTGCTCATGAGCTGCGCCACCATGTCGAGAGACTTTCGGGCATAAGGGATCTCGAAAAATACGATAAAGAAAAGCTGGACAGATACCGTTCGGGTATTGATATAGCCGAATTTCATGAACCGCCGATAGAATAATATTGGTGGTTTTGATATTTTTTTGTAATATCCCGGAATAATATTGACATTTGCGCGCTTTTATATTATTATCTTTAATAGGACTTTGTAAAGTACGGGTAAAATATACATTGTTTTGCAGGGTGCTTTTTATTTAACTGTAATTTGTGGATTGTATGACGACTGCTGTTAAGGGTATTAAGCAGTCTTTTTTAAACGGCTAAAGACACAATATTAGTGTAAATATTGAAATTGGAGTGTATCTTTGTGGATAAATTTATTATTAACGGAGGAAACAAGCTGTACGGCGAGATCGCGATAAGCGGCGCAAAGAATGCCGCAGTTGCGATAATCCCCGCCGTGGTGCTGTGCGACGAGCCTTGTGTGATCGAGAATCTGCCGAGAATAAGAGATGTCTCGGTGATACTTGCGATCCTCGAGCATATGGGCGCAAAGATAGAGCGTAAGAGCGATTCTGTTGTAATGATAGACCCTCGCGGTATCACAAGCTCAAACGTGACCTGCGAAAACCTTGTCAGCGATATGAGAGCGTCGTATTACCTTCTGGGCGTGCTTCTCGGAAGGTTCCATAATGCGCTTGTTCCGTATCCGGGCGGCTGCAGTTTTTGTGAAAGACCTATCGATCTTCATCTCAAAGCTTTTGAGACGCTGGGCGCACATTATGATATTCTTTTTGATAAGATAAAGCTTGAATCCGAAAATCTCAGAGGTGCAACCATCAATTTTGAGATAGTTTCGGTGGGTGCTACAATGAACGCCATGCTTGCGGCGGTAAAAACACCGGGCGTAACGATCATAGAGGGCGCTGCAAAAGAGCCGCATATAGTTGATCTTGCGAATTTCCTGATGTCTATGGGTGCAAATATCAGAGGCGCAGGAACGGATGTTATCAAGATCAGAGGCGTAGACAGGCTTCACGGCTGTACATACTCCATTATCCCCGATCAGATAGAAGCGGGTACATACATGGCGGCTGTAGCCGCAACAGGCGGCAACGTGCTTATCAAGAACGTGACGCCCGAACATCTCGATTCCATCATTTCAAAACTTCGTGATACGGGTACGACAGTCGAGATAAACGACGAGTCCGTCAGAGTGATAAGAGAAGGTCAGCTCAAAGCGTGCCAGTTAAAGACCATGCCTCACCCGGGATTCCCGACAGATATGCAGCCTCAGTTCGTTGCGCTGCTTTCGACGGCGGCAGGCAAGAGCAGAGTTATGGAGTGCGTGTGGGAAGACAGATTTTCGTATATCCCTCAGCTCCGAAAGATGAAAGCCGATATTATAGATAACGGCAACGTCGCATATATCCACGGCAGAGAGCGTCTCAGAGGAGCAAAGGTGAGAGCGCTTGATCTTCGTGCGGGCGCAGCTATGGTAATAGCAGGACTTGCCGCCGAGGGCGTGACCGAGATAGAGGATATAAAATATATCGAGCGCGGATACGAAAAGATCATAGAAAAGCTTGCATCGGTAGGCGCTGATATAAGGCGTGTTACCGTGAAGGAAAGCACAGACGAAAACAACTTATGACAATCAGCCGTTTTTTAGGGCAGAATGCTTTAAAAAACGGCTTTTTTTGAGAGAATATAACAAGTAAAGGAAGATAACACAATGTCAAAGCTTATCCCGCTTTTCAGCGGCAGCAGCGGCAACAGCTATTATCTGGCGAGCGGCGGCGAGGGAATACTCATAGACGTCGGCAGAAGCGCAAAGCAGACATTAAAAGCTTTGTCCGACAATAATGTAGACCCGAGGACGATCAGAGCCGTTTTTGTTACGCATGAGCACTGCGATCATGTGAACGGAGTCAGAGTATTTGCGAATAAGCTGGGTATACCGGTGTTCTCCACAAGGGGTACATATGATGAGATGATCAAAAACGGCTATGCAGACGGCAAAACGGACTGCAGGATAATCGGCAGCGGCGGCGTCGATCTTGATAATATGCATATAGACAGCTTCCCCGTCTCTCACGACTGCGCCGAGGGCTGCGGCTACAGAGTAGACCTCGGTACGGCAAAATTTGCGCTGGCTACCGATCTGGGCTATGTCTCGGAGGCGGTTGAGAATGCGCTGTCCGGCTGCAATGCTGTTGTGATAGAGTCGAATCACGATCTCAGCATGCTCAGGGTAGGACCGTATCCGTATCCGCTGAAACGAAGGATAATGTCCGAAACGGGTCATTTGTCGAACGAGATGTGCGCGTCTTTCCTGCCGAAGCTTGTAAAAAGCGGCGCAGGGCGGTTCGTGCTTGCACACCTGAGCAAGGAGAACAATATGCCCGAGATCGCATACAGAGAAGCTCTCAATACGCTTACGGCGGAGGGTATGAGCGTTGACCTTGACTATACTCTTGACGTTGCGCCCGTTGTGACAAACGGCAAAGCGGTGCTTTTCTGATGTGCGGAGGTGTATTATGCAGAGAATAAGTATAATCTGTGTGGGAAAGCTAAAGGAGAAATACCTGCGTGACGCCGTGGCGGAGTATTCAAAACGGCTGCAGACGATGTGCAGGTTTGAGATAATCGAGGTCGACGAGGAGAAAATAAGCGACAGTCCCAACGATACGCAGATCGGGAACACTCTCCAAAGCGAAGGCAAGAGAATACTCTCGAAGATAGGTCGAGATACGTTCGCGGCGGCGATGTGCATAGAGGGAAGACAAATGCCTTCCGAAAAGCTTGCAAAGCTTATTTCAGAGAACGGCGTTAAGGGTATCAGCAGCATGGCGTTTATCATAGGCGGCAGCTACGGGCTGTCCGATGAGGTCAAGAACAGAGCAGATCTCAGACTTTCGATGTCCGAGATGACGTTCCCTCACCAGCTTGCAAGAGTAATGCTGTGCGAGCAGATCTACAGGGCTTTTTCCATCAACAGCGGCACAAAGTACCATAAATAGAAATGTTTACGGATAGTACACAACTTTTTGTCGGAATAAGAGTATAATTAAACACGATGTGAGATCATGCAAAAAGTCAAACTGCTTTCATGCAGATTTGTTGCCTTCCTCGTGAGGGCAAAGTCCTCAACTTACGGTTTTTCAGTTGAAATTTTACTGAAAACTGAAGACTTAAAACTTAAAACTTAAAAATATCGGAGTCGCTTCGCTCCTATTTTTTAAACGTTTGGAACCCTTAGCCTTATAAGGCGGGGAACATCGACGTTTGTTATAGAATAGGTTCAAAAAAATATAAATACAATAAAAGAGCGAAGCGATTTTTCCATTATTATTCATTCTTCAATCTTAAGTTTTCAGTCTTAAGTTGACGACATCGCTCGTGACAGAGGGAGTATAACCACGTTTTTGTACAGTCACAAATGTATTAAATAAACATAAGCGGTCACTGTCCGCAGTAACGAAAGGAAGCATAAAAAATGGAGATCACAAAAGAAACAACAATGGGCGAAATGCTCGAATACAACAGAGGTATTGCCGTAGTGCTCATGGAGTGCGGTATGCACTGTGTCGGCTGTCCTGCGTCTATCGGCGAAACTCTTGAAGAGGCCTGCGCGGTACACGGACTCAATGCAGACGATGTTCTTGCGCAGATAAAAGAATATCTTGCAAACGAGGCTGAGTAAGATCATTTCGGCGGAGCATACCTTATCGGGTGATGTTCCGCTTTTTGTGTTAAGTGAGGAGAGACGAATATGAAAATTATGTGTGTAGGCGACGTGTGCGGCGAGAACGGCTGCAATCATCTGCGAAAAGTCCTGCCCGTGTTCAAGCGTGAACACTCCGTAGATTTTGTTATAGTAAACGGCGAGAATTCCTATAACGGCAAGGGATTAACACCCAAAACGGCTCGGAGTATTTTTGACAGCGGCGCAGACGTCATCACAACGGGCAACCACGCATTCGGGCGTTTTGAGAGTTATGAGTACTACGACAGCTGCGAGAATCTTATCCGCCCGGCAAACTACCCCAAGACAGCCCCGGGCAGAGGGTACACGGTCATAGACATGCTCAGGTATAAAGTCTGTGTGATAAATATGCTCGGCACGCTGTTCCTCGATCCGCTCGACGATCCTTTCGGCATGATCGACGGTATTCTCGAACAGACAAAAGACTGCAGAATACGAATACTTGATTTCCACGCAGAGGCTACATCGGAGAAGCGTGCCATGGGATTTTACCTCGACGGCAGAGTGTCTGCAGTTTTCGGTACACATACGCATATACCCACAGCCGACGAAACAGTACTGCCCAACGGAACGGGGTATATCACCGACGTCGGAATGACGGGCGTTGAGGATTCCGTCCTCGGAGTAAAGAAGGAAAATGCAATAGAGATGTTCAGAACACGAATGCCCGTAAAGTTCGACGGCGCAGACGGCAAGTGCAAAATGGACTGCGTTGTGTTTGAGATAGATACAAAAACAGGACTTGCGCTGAGTGCGCAGAGGTTTACGGTGAGATGAAAACAACCGCCATACTCTTATCGGGTACGGCGGTTTTATCTGTACTTCTTATCTCGTTTGATGAAGCGAATAACATAGTCAATGAATGATTCAGGCGCGGTTTTGTCGGGCAGTATTACTTTCCGGGGGTTCTCTTTGTTTACAAGAACGTCGGTTTTGTCTCCGACTAACAGAGGAAAGCCGTCCGGGTCATCGTCGGTGACAGCCGCATGGTATTCCGTGCCGCTGTAATTGTAAACAAAGATGTATTCTCTTGTATACACATAGTCGTCTGCGCCTGTCGATCTTGTATAATCTGTGCGCTGCGACACTCTTGCTTCTGTTTTAACGTACTCGCCGTTATCCGGAGCGGCAATGCGTATTGCGATAATTGCAGCCGCCGAAAGAATAATTACACATGATATGATAATAAGCAGTTTTTTCATCTTGATTCCCTCCATATTTATTATAGGTATCGGGAGACAGAAAGTCAATAAATAATAATGTAAAATTCAGATCGTGCAAAAAGTCGACGAAAGCGTTAAATTGCTTTCCTGTACTATCTTTTTACGCTCCCTCAGTCAGCATAGCTGACAGCTCCCTCTGTGAGGAAGCCTTTTATTTTTACCCCATTTTATGCGGATTTTTACTGCCTCCCTCGTGAGGGAGGTGTCGCCGAACGCTTTAGCGGTCAGGTGACGGAGGGAGTATAAACAAATTTTTGGATTTTATCTCAACTAAGTTTTCGCACAGTCTCAATTCGGAATGTGCCCCAATATGGGTGAATATCAATGCAGCGATATTTGTACCGAAATAAAAACCATTATAATTCAACTAACAGTGGAAATCTTCATCTTTTTGTAGTATAATAAACACAAACTGTGTTAGGGAGTGGTATGAATTGGCACTTGACGGAGCATTTGTGCGATTTTTGACCAAAGAACTGAAAGAAGAACTCGTCGGCGCGAGAGTATCGCAGATACACCAGCCGAACAGAGATGAAATAATACTTGCGCTGAGAACTTTTTCGGGCAACAGAAAGCTGCTGCTGTCTGCCAGGGCGAACTCCCCGAGAGTGAATTTTACCGAAAACGCCCCCGAGAACCCCGCTTCGCCGCCTATGCTGTGCATGCTGCTCAGGAAAAAGCTGTGCGGCGCAAAAATATCCGACGTCCGTCAGCCGAGCCTCGAGAGGATCATATTCATAGACTTCGACGCCACAAGCGAACTCGGCGACAGTATCTCTCTTACTCTTGCAGTCGAGATAATGGGCAAATACAGCAATATCATCTTCATTGACGGCAGCGGCGTAATTATAGACGCTTTGAAACGTGTTGACCCTACAATGACGACGCAAAGGCTTGTTCTGCCTTTGATGAAATACGAGCTTCCGCCGTCGCAGAACAAACTCAGCATGCTGGACACCGAACCTCGGGATATTGTCAAAGCCGTTATGAGTACCCCGAAGCCCGAGAAGCTTAACAAAGCGATACTTAACACCGTTCTGGGATTGTCGCCCATTGTGTGCAGAGAGATAGAGTACCTCGTCACAAGCGGAGAGGAGCTGTACACAGACCGAATAGACTCGCAGTATAAAAAGCGTCTCGAGTATTATATAACAAAGCTTACACGAGAGGTAAGAGAGGGCAGCGGCGCGCCGTATTCCGTCAGCGAGCATAAAGGCAGGAACAAGGATATTTCTTTCATGGGTATTACTCAGTACGGTACGCTTATGACCGTCAGACGGCACGCAAGCTTTTCCGAAATGCTCGACAGCTTCTACCTCGAACGTGACCGTGACGAGAGAATGAAAGTCAAGGGGCAGGATCTCTTGAAGCTGCTCACAAATATATCGGAGCGTCTTGCGCGTAAGATAAACACTCAGTCCGCAGAGCTTAAGCAGTGCGCCGACAGAGAACAGCTCAGAGTCTGCGGCGATCTGATTCAGGCTAATCTGTACAGGATAGAGAAGGGTTCTCCGTTTGTCGATCTGGAGAATTTCTACGACGAGAATATGCCGATCGTCAGGATAAAGCTTGACCCGTCCAAAAGCGGCTCACAGAACGCACAGAAGTATTATAAGGAGTACAGCAAGGCAAAGACAGCCGAGCAGGTATTGACACAGCAGATAGAGATAGCTAAGAACGAGCTGATATATATAGACAACGTCTTTGACGAGCTGAGCCGCGCAGGTAGCGAGAGAGAGCTTGCGGAGATAAGAGCCGAGCTTGTGCAGACAGGGTACATCAAAGCACCCAAGAGCAAAGCTAAGGAGCAGAAACCTATGCCGCCGCTGGAATTCACGACAACGGACGGGTTTAAAATACTTGTCGGAAGGAACAACAGGCAGAACGACACGCTTACGCTTAAAACGGCGAACAAGAACGACATCTGGCTGCACACGAAGGATATACCCGGTTCGCACACGATACTTGTAACGGACGGCAGAGAGCCTACGGATACGGCGATCATGCAGGCGGCTATGATCGCAGCTTATCACAGCAAAGCGAAGGACGGTTCACAGGTGCCCGTGGATTATACTCAGGTACGCAACGTCAGCAAGCCGCAGGGCGCAAAGCCCGGTATGGTTATATTTGTTAAGAACAGAACGGTTTATGTAAAGCCGTCGGTGAATTTTGAGTCATGATATATACGCGTAAATTTGATTATACAGGCAAGGTCAGAGGGGAGCGCAAGAAAGCCGAAACAGCAAACGGCAGGACTCTCCTCAGAGAAGCCGTAATGAAGGAATACGGCGTTGATACCGGTACGCTTACGACGGAGTACGGGGAGTACGGCAAGCCGTATTTTAAAGAACGCCCCGATATACATTTCAGTATCAGTCACAGCGGAGAATATGCTGCTATCGTTTTGTCGGACAGCGAAGTCGGGATAGATATTCAGCAGGTCAGAGAGATAAAGCCGAAGCTTGTCGAAAAGCTGTGCGACGAAACCGAGCGCAGGTATGTTTACGAAAGCGTCGATAAAGACAAGGCTTTCATAACTCTATGGGCGCTTAAAGAGAGCTATATCAAGGCGATAGGCAGGGGCATGAGCTTCCCGATGGATGAGATAAATTTTCGGTTGGACAGCTCCTGCGGCGAGATACAGGGCGAAATATCAAACCGTGAGGGCAGTTATACCGTCCGGGATATGGGCGGTTATGTTCTGGCGGTGTGCTTTATGCAGATTTCGGAGCAGAGATTTTCAAAAGGAGAATATGTATGAACTATTATCAGAACAGTCCGGACAGCGTCGAGAAATCGTCCGAAAGAGATTCTCTCAGATTTCGGCGCAGCCTCGGTTACAGCGGTGACGCCGAGTATAGTAATGCGGAGAGCACGACGCAGTTCAGGGCACAGAATAACGGCGGCGAGAGTACGAACACCGACAGCAGATTCCAAAGGAGTATCGGTTATACCGAAAACACCGGAGTGCACACAACAGACTTCCGCCCTCAGAGTCAGAGTATTCCGCAGCAGCAGACAACAAGTTCACGCATGATGAGAAGCTTCGGCTACTACGACTATAACGAGAACAACCGGACTGTTCCCGGATTCAGCGTTCAGGGCGGCCGGGCGAACG
>CADBRK010000200.1 GCA_902797065.1 uncultured Ruminococcus sp. | reverse complement strand
TTTTGTCGGTGTTGTTTTCGGGGAAATAATTCTTTGGTATCTTCGGGTCTATGCCCTTGTTCAGATCTCTGAAAAACTCGTTTTTGAGCGTTTCTCTGTCGTATTCGGGGTGACCGAGTATAAAGAACTGCCTGCCTTTTTTGTCGGCTATTATAGACGCTCCCGCCTCGTCGGACATTGAGAGTATCTCAAGCTTTGAGTGCTTTTGTATATCCGACGTTTTAACGCCGGTGTTTCTCGAATGAGGCAGATAGAACACGTCGTCGATTCCTCTCATCAGCGGGTGCATCGAATTGAGTACCCTGTGCGAATATACTCCCGACAGCTTTTCGTCAAAGGCGAATTTCCTCACGCCGTAGTGATAGAACAGTCCCGCCTGAGCGCCCCAGCATATGTGCATTGTCGAGCACACGTTCTTCTTGCTCCATTTCATTATGGTACACAGTTCTTCCCAGTAATCGACCTCGTCGAAATTCAGCAGCTCTACGGGTGCGCCCGTGATTATCATGCCGTCGTAGAAGTTGTTCTTCACATCGTCGAAAACCTTATAGAATGATGTGAGATGATCCTGCGGTGTGTTTTTTGATACGTGAGACGCCATCTGCAGAAGCTCGATGTCCACCTGCAGCGGACTGTTGCCGAGCAGACGAAGAAGCTGAGTTTCGGTCACGATCTTCGTTGGCATGAGGTTGAGTATCAGTATTTTCAGCGGACGTATATCCTGAGATTTTGCCCGCTCGTCCGTCATGACGAATACGTTCTCCTGCTCGAGGATCTTTACGGCGGGCAGATCGCCCGGAATGTTTATCGGCATAGTATCACCTCCCATAAATAATCTAAAAAAAGTTCTTTTAAACAAGCGGCAAATCTATTTTAAGTCTGGAGAGTGGAGTTATTTGAAAAAATCAGATTTATCGCGAAAGAATGATTTATAATTCCTCATTTCTGATTCCTGATTAATAATCAGTACTGCTTGCCCCAGAATACCTGGTGCTTTGCGGGTCTGCCGCAGCATACGCATACGTCGGAGAGGTGTTCTTCCTCAAACGGGATACACCTTGACTTAACGCCGTTTGTTACGTCCTTTATCTTGTCTTCGCACTCTACGTCGCCGCACCACATAGCCTTGATAAATCCGGGTCGGTTCTTTGCGGTATCTACGAACTCGTCAAATGTCAATGCCGTGTATGTCTTTTCCTGCATATTTGCGAGTGCTTTGTCATACATAGCCTGATGAACCTGCTCGAGTGTGAGCGCTATCGTCTCTTCGAGATTATCGAGAGATACGAACTGCTTCTCTCTGTTGTCGCGTCTTACAATGACGCACTGGTTCTTCTCTATATCTTTGGGTCCGATCTCCACACGAACCGGAACGCCCTTCATCTCGTACTGTGCAAACTTCCAGCCGGGGCTGTTGTCGGAGTCGTCAAGCTTTACTCTGTACTGCTTTGCAAGTCTGTTTTTCAGCTCGTTTGCCTTGTCGAGTACGCCCTCTTTGTGCTGCGCAACGGGTATTATCGCAACCTGGATAGGCGAGATCTTCGGGGGGAGAACAAGTCCGTCGTCGTCGCCGTGTACCATAATAATAGCGCCGATCATTCTTGTAGATACGCCCCACGACGTCTGATGAGGATACTGCAGCTTGTTGTCTCTGCCCGTGAATGTGATGTCGAAAGCTTTTGCGAAGCCGTCGCCGAAATAGTGCGACGTGCCGCCCTGGAGAGCAACACCGTTATGCATCATGGGTTCGATGGTGTACGTAGCCTCTGCGCCCGCAAATGTCTCTTTGCGTGTCTTCTTGCCGACTACAGCGGGGATAGCGAGCGTCTCTCTGTAGAAGTCCTCATACACCTTGAGCATGCGGAGAGTTTCCTCCTGTGCCTCCTCGGCAGTCTCGTGCATGGTGTGACCCTCCTGCCAGAGGAACTCGGACGTTCTCAGGAAAGGACGTGTTGTCTTTTCCCAGCGCATAACGCTGCACCACTGGTTGTAGAGCTTGGGCAGGTCTCTGTATGAGTTGATGACGTTCTTGTAGTGCTCGCAGAAAAGCACCTCGGACGTCGGGCGCACGCAAAGTCTTTCGGTAAGCTTTTCGCTGCCGCCCTGAGTTACCCACGCAACCTCGGGGGCAAATCCCTCGACGTGATCCTTCTCCTTCTGCAGAAGGCTTTCGGGGATAAGCATAGGCATATATACGTTCTCGTGCCCTGTCTCTTTGAAGCGTCTGTCCATGTCTTTTTGGATTTTCTCCCAGATAGCATAGCCGTAGGGTCTGAAGATCATGCAGCCCTTAACGCCCGAATAATCGCATAATTCAGCTTTTTTTACTATGTCGGTGTACCACTTTGCGAAATCCTCGTCGCGTGAAGTGATAGCCTCTACCATTTTTTTGTTTTGTGCCATAATTTGTTCCTCCGTAAATACATTTATACATCTTTAAATTATAAACAATCTTGCGGAATAATTCAACCTTTTTTGAGAAATTTTATTTTTTTATAAAGCAGACTGAGCAAAAAAGTCACAGAACAATAGGCAAACCTGTTTTTCTGTCCTATCTTTATTATTTCTTCCCTTGTTAAGAGTGGTGTCACCGAACACTTCAGCGGTCAAGTGACGGAGGGATTATATTTTTCAGCGGAATTGGGGATGAAAGATGCGACGATCAGTCCGGATGTCTGCCCTAAGCAGCATAATGTTTTCTACGATTGTTAAACAGTCATATTTTTGAATTTTATAATAATAAATATAATAAAAACTTGCAAATCACTTGATTAAAGTGTGAAAATATGATATAAACAATATGAATGTTTTTATTCATAAAAAAATAAAAAAGGAGGTAATTCCATGTTAAAACATTCAGCAAAAGGTTTCAAGCGTTTGACTGCCCTTATGCTTACACCGTTCATGCTCTCCACGTGTTTGCCGTGGTCACAGGCATTAACGGCATATGCTGACGAGGTTCCCCCGACCGTTGTAACAACATACGACGAGCTGACAACGGCATTGGCAGAAGGCGGCAGCATAAAGCTTGGCAGCAACATCGACTTTGACAGCGCGCTTACTGTCGGAGAAACAACAGCTCTCGACCTTGCAGGCTATACGCTTGCATATACGGGCACAAGTGATTATGCTTTGTCTGTTGATGAAACAAGTTTTTCAATCGCCGACAGCAGTGAGGACAAAACAGGTGAGTTTTCCTCAGGCGGCGGTCTGATCACTGCAGTAGATTCATATGTTACGGTCAACGGCGGTACGCTTACAGCAAGCGGTTACGGTATTTATGTCACGAAAACCAATGTAACCTTCAACGGCGGCGACCTTACTGCGTATTATGACGCCATCTATGCTTATACGGACTGCGCAGTAACAGTTAACGGCGGTACAATTACGTCTGAGGACGACGCCATTGACGCAGAGTACGGCGGTTCGGTCACGATCAACGGCGGTACGCTTGATGCGGAAGATTACGGTATTTTCGCTTACACTAATATGTCCGTTGAAGTAAACGACGGCAGTATTACATCCAATTATGACGAAACGATCTATCTGGAATACAATTCCGACCTGAAGATCAAAAAAGGTACTTTCGTTTCAAAAGACGATGATAATATCTTCGCAGACTACAACTGTACGGTTACCATAGACGGCGGTACATTTACAGCTTATTATTATGGTTTGTGGGCAGATGGTAATACCTCAATTATCATAAACGACGGTACATTCACATCTAAATATGATGAAGCGCTCTATATTGATGATTATTGCACTCTTACCGTCAACGGCGGTACATTTATCTCGGATTATGATGAGTGTGTGTACGTATACGGATATAGCGATGTGACGATCAACGGCGGTACATTTATCGCAGAGGACACAGATGACGGATATGCTATTTATTCGTATTATAGTAACGATATTACGATCAACGGCGGTACATTTATCGCAGAGGACGAAGAGTGTATTTACTTATACGAATATAACGATCTGACGATCAACGGCGGTACATTCGAATCGACCTGGGATTATGGTATTTATTCGTATGAATACAATAATATACATATAACAGACGGTACATTTAGATGTTATTACAATTGTTTATATTCCGAATATTGTGACACTGTAGTAATAGACGGAGGTACATTTACTTCGATAGATGATGAGGCACTTTATATTGATGGTTATACCAACCTTACGATAAACGGCGGTACGTTTACTTCTCAGTATGAGGAAGTGCTCTATTCGGATGACGATTGCAAGGTGATAATAAACGACGGTACGTTTAACGCCGTGGATGAGTGTTTAGATATTTACTACAGTTCAAAGTGTACGGTCAACGGAGGTACATTTAATTCCGATTATTCTTTTGCAGATGTTTCCGACAGCTCGGAATTAATTGTAAACGATGCTTTTATCAATGCTCCTCTGTATAAATACAATACACAGTATCTCAGGGGCGGTTATTATTGCGAAGATCCGACAGAATTCATTGTTGAGGGATTCACCGCGCAACCGACAGACGACGAGGACAAACAAAAGGGCATAGACACCGATACATACAAATACAAAATAAGCGGCGAATTGGGCGACAATATTGTCAAATTCGTATTTAATATTGACGGCGTTACAAAATCTGCGCTCAAAGGCGTGGCAGACAATGCAGAGATCTTGCTTGATTCGATAATGCCTCAGTATGAAGTTACTGTTGATAGTACCACATACCGTTTCGATACATATTACACCGATAAGAACTTTGAGAATCCTGCCGAGTTCCCGTTTGTTGTTACAGGCGATACCAAGCTCTACGGTAAATATGTCCCCGTTTCATCTGAGGACACATTCGATGTAACTGTTGACTACAACGGTCACGGCGGAGCAAAGCAGAAGGTCGTTAAGAATGTTCCCTACGGTACGGAGGTATTTAGAGTTCTTCTCTGCGCATTCCTGGATATGCCCGAATATAATCAGGCATATCTCGAAACTATCTTTAGTACGTTGAGTTCGGAAGACCTTCAGAAATGCATACCTACAGAGGCAGGCTATGTACTTCAAATGTATAAGAATGATCCCGAAACCGTAATGTACGGCTTAAAGCCTACATATAGATCGCGTTCTGTATGGGAAGACGAAATGAATAATAATGAGTTCTATTATTCTGTAAAGAAAGACACTACTTATTATCTCCAGTGGTTTAAGCTTCTCGACGATACCGTGAAAATTAACGCGACCAAGCCCGAATGCGGAATGAGAGTAAGTGAATATTACAACGGAATATCGTTTGATGGTCTCGAAAATGCTACAGCCGATTACTATGTATATACCGACAATAGTCCTTACAGTTATATGACCGGTTCAAACAGACCGTATTTTTACGTATATTTTTATCCCAAGTATGGATATGTGTTTGACGAAGTCGGAATGACAGTCACGATGCCCGAAGGTATATATGATGTAGATAACTATACTGAGAACACCTACGGCAGTTATTATACTACTCAATATGTTTACTATTATCTCGATGTAAATCACAGCTGGGGTGACGCTGCCGAAATGACAGCCGAGGAGATCTCAACAGCGGGACTTTCCGACCCGACCGAGGGCTATAAGTGGGCAAAGCGCACCTGTTCGGGTTGCGATGAAACTGAGTATTTCCAGATACCCGCAGATGCAGATCATGCAGTTTACACCGTAACAATTGATATGGACAAACGTATTGATAATATCGTATTTGAAAATGTTAAGTCCGGCACACTCGTTACGAACGTTATAGATCAGGTAGCAGTGAATACAGTTGAGTACTGCGCAGAAAACAACGAACAATTCATAGGTTTTGCTTCAAAGCCTGTTTCACAGTTCACAACAGCGGAAGAAATGCAAAACGATATTTCAAACACTATGAATTCTTTGACAGTAGTAGATAAAGACGTTACGATTTATCCCATATATCAAAAATATGTAACGCCCGTTATCACAATCAACAGCTTGCCTGTATGCGGTGACAACGCATTTGATAAAGACAACCAGCCGATAGCTGCCGATGTTACGATTCCGGAAAGTGATGATTACACAGTATTAGCCACAATGCTTATGTCACAAACATCGGATAAATTCACGGGCGGTTATCCAGGAACGGTGCAAATTTCTTTTAAAACTGCCTTGAATGTAACCATCAACAATGTGAAGTTCGAAGGAATGGATGTTAGTGATTACAGAGTTCAATCCGTTACGAACGGCATAGTAGGCGTTACGGATTATTTTGAAGTAAAACATTTACACGATGAAAACTCAGAAGTAACAGAAACAACAACACCTCTTGATCCCGAGAACCCCTGCAGCCCGAGAATCCATTATAAGAAGGTACTTTGCGGTGCTGAAGGCTGCGACGGAGTAGTTGAAGAATATTACGAGATACTCCCCGTAGAACATGATTGGAACGATCCCACATACGTATGGTCTGACGATCTCACAACAGTAACTGCTAACCATGTCTGCAAGGATAACGATGAGCATGAAGAAACAGAAACAGTTACAGCAACCGCAAAAGTAACAAAGGCTCCCACATGCGACGAAAAGGGCGTAATGACTTACACGGCAACATTCGATATCCCCGAATTCGAGGAGCAGACAACAGATACAGAAATTCCTGCACTCGGTCATGACTGGAACGATCCTACATATACCTGGGCAGACGATTACAGCACAGTAACTGCAGAACGCGATTGTAAGACCGATACTGCACATAAGGAAACAGAAACAGCAAACACAACATATGAAGTGATAACAGAACCCACATTTGAGAAGCCCGGCGTAGGCAGATATACCTCAGATGAATTTAAGAACGAAGCATTTGCCGTACAGACAAATGATGTTCCGATCCCCGCTAAGCTCTGTACGGTAACATTCGACAGTGCAGACGGTACTTCGGTTGATCCGCAGCAGGTAGCTTATATGGGCACAGCTGAAAAGCCTGCTGATCCTACAAAGGATAATTATGAGTTCGTTGCATGGTATCTCGGCGATACAGAGTATGACTTTACCACACCTGTAAAGGGAGATATTACTCTTACGGCAGTGTGGAAAGAGATCGTTGTTGAAACGGATACAACCACAGAGAAGCCTTCGGACAGCGACAAGCCTTCCGACAGCGACAAGCCTTCGGACAGCGACAAGCCTTCCGACAGCGACAAGCCTTCCGACAGCGACAAGCCTTCCGACAGCGACAAGCCTTCGGACAGCGATAAGCCTTCGGACAGCGACAAGCCTTCCGACAGCGACAAGCCTTCGGACAGCGATAAGCCTTCCGACAGCGACAAGCCTTCCGACAGCGACAAGCCTTCCGACAGCGATAAGCCTTCCGACAGCGACAAGCCTTCCGACAGCGACAAGCCTTCCGACAGCGACAAGCCT
>CADBRK010000199.1 GCA_902797065.1 uncultured Ruminococcus sp. | reverse complement strand
TCGGTCAGATCCGAATCATCCTTTTGGTTTGGTATATCGGTCGTTTCTTTTCCCGACAATTCTATCGTATACTCTGTAACAGTGTAGTACGCATTATCATGCAGGCTTTCTTCTGCAGATACCGAGATGATTATCTCAAACACTTCTTCGCCTATTTTATAGCCCTTTGGTGATTTTGTTTCCTTCAGATAGAAAGTTCTGCTGCCTTCTGTCGGAAGATAATCGGAGAGTTGTTCATCCGAAGTTGAGATCTCAAATTTTCCCCCTGTATACTCGGCAATTTTGTTTGTGCATTCAATTTCCGTATACAGACCGAATGTTGCCCCGTCAAGAGCCCTGCCTTTTTCGTCTACCTTGACAGCTTTTAACTTTGCATCTTTTCTGTCCGTAACAGTGTTCTTACTATTTGTTACTGTTTGACTGTCCTCGCCGTTTATTTTCATTACATATGTAAACGTCGTTACAAATACGCCGTCTGTCAGGGTTTCCTCACTCGATATTTCAATTGTTATCCTGTACACCGTGTCATCGCTTGTATATCCGTTTGGAGCTTTTGTTTCTTTGACATACAGTGTCGTGTAGTTTTCAAACTCGGTTTCCGAAGTAGAGATAGTTATTGCGCCATTCGCTGTGCTATACGTTTTAAGCGGATTTTCACACTGTGAATCCGAATATACCGTAAACTCTGCTGTGTCGATAAGCTCACCGCTGCCTTTATCCGTCTTATTGATCGTTATACTGTCATGACTGTGCTGTTCGCTCGTTATCTTCGGATTCGGCACTCGCTTTGATGTTTCGGAGTCTGCTGTCATTGTATACGTCGTTTGTATGATATGCGTATCGTCATCTTGTTCGACTCTTGCAGAAATCTTTATCTCGATTATGCTGTCAAAAGCCTGATACCCTTCCGGAGGATTGGTTTCTTTCAGATACAATGTGACACTCTGATTGTTTTCTGTCGGAAGGAGCGGGATTATTTTCTTATCTGTAGTAGATATTGAGAATTCTCCTCCGGTATAATCGGCAACAGCATTTTCAAGCTCCGCATCAGAATACAATGTAAATATTGCTCCGTTTATCATGCTGTCATTGTCATCAACTTTGGTTACCCTTACGGCAGAATCGACTGTCTCTCTGTTGTATCTTGGTTCGTCTGTCACTGTCAGAATGTTTCTCTCGACTGTTACAGTTGTTGATTCTGTATCTATCTGTCCGTCAGTTTTTATTACTACTGTTTGCGGCTCTATAGATTCGTAATTCTCCGGGGCTTTAGTTTCTGTCAATGTGAATGTTCCGGCAGGGATCGCTTTAAACACCGCATAACCGCCGCTGGTCGTGGTTGCTTTTACGCTGAAGGGTTCGTTTTCTATTGTTCCGCTCAGCTCAAATTCCGCGCCCTGCTGCGCTGCGCCCGTATCGGAAGCTGTCTTCTTTAACCTTACTGTAAATCTTCCTTCGGGATCATCATACATTGTCACGGTGTTTCCGTTTACTGCGTTTGTCGTTGATGAAGTAACGGTACCGTCATATGCAACTGTAAATCGTATATCCGGCGCCTTCACATATCCTTCCGGAACGCTTGTTTCGGCAAGTATATACACACCGGGTTCGAGTATGATTTCCTCCGTTGTATCCCCTACTTCCCATTCCGAATGCTTTATATTGCCTGCGACGTCCTTTAAGACTAACTTTGCTCCCGTGCAATAATTATTTGTTCCTGTGATTTTTTTATCGATCTTTATCGGATATGTCTTCTTTTCGGTGTTTGTGAAATTAAGGCTGTCGGCAATACAATTAATCGTACAAGTCAGTTCTTCATCACCGCTGTCACTGACTAAAACCGTAAGTTCCGCAACGTGATTATCATAAGAGATATTCTCATCGTTGCCTGCTGTTTCGGTAATGGAATAGCGATGGAACCCCAGATCATAACCGGTATATTGCAGATCATCAAAGATAACTTTTCCATCGGCATTATTTGTTTTTACATCGACAGTTTCTCCGAGTTCGTTCTTTAATACAAACTCAAACTCTCCGCCTGACAGCTGCTGAGCCTCTCCGTTTAAAAGAAATGTCTTTGTAACCGATAATGAAGCCGAACCGTTTTTAGGAGTATCGGAGAAGTTTGCAACATATACTCCGTTTTTCTTTACCGTAAAGATCTGGTCTGCAACAGAAATTTTAAATCCCTTCGGAGCTTGTGTTTCTCTGAGCAGGAATGTATTTCCGTTTGTTGTATCGGTTATAGGCATTGACAGGAGACCCGCGCCCTCTGTGAGGAAGCCTTTTGTTTTTGCCGCATTTTATGCGGCTTTTTACTGTCTCCCTCAATAAGGGAGGGAGTATAAAAAAGATTTTTTGATTTTTAATTTATGTTTTTTGCACAGTCTCCGTTGTCAAACTTTTCGGTGGCAGTTCATTGCACCTATATACCTCTCTTTAGGTTTCCTTTTTTTCACAGCGTACAACGACCCTTTCGGTACCTGCCCATGTACAGGTAAACAACGTCAGATCATATTCACCGGAAATCATCCTATCAATTTCTTCAGGCTTCAGGACTTCAGTAACGGAAACCTCGTATCTATAAGAATCGCCTGTCGGATCTGTATAAATTACTTCATCACCGGGTACAAGTTCACCTATTCGCCCGAAATGATTTCCGTAATTATGAGCGGCTATTACAAGATTGTCGGTCAGAACAGATCCGGAATATCTGCATGGAGATATATTCAAGTTATCATAACTCCAATCTGACATAACGGGCAATTCCAAATCCAATTCGGGTATAGTAATATAACCCGTAAAATAATAATTCTGATACTCGAAATAAATCTCATCGGATAGGATATAGTCGTTTTCTTGCAATACTTCTTGATCCGCCGAAAAAAATATGTCGTCCGTTTCGTCGAGTTGTTTATCGGAGTCAATATAATGATGAATGTTATTCATTACCGAATCCGTAAAAGAACATGCATTATGCTCCATAGTCCGATTATACACAATAACAGAAAGTGCTGCCAATACAAAAGCCGCTCCTGTTATAAGCAGTCTCTTTCCTGTTTTTACCTTTGAGTTTCTGTTGTCGCTCAAACCGTCACTTTTCTTCATTTTCTTTTTCGCCTGTAATAAGTATAATTCCTATAAATATCATCGGTATGCCTAAACACAATAAAACAACAATGGGAAGATTCATTTGACCTGTCTGTGGCAAACGCTCTATATTCTTGCCCCCGTCAGATGCGTCTGTATCTGTATCCGAGATTCTGATACTGTCCGAATTGATCCTTTCAGGGTCGTCTGTATCGTTTATTATATACTCAAACTTGGGATAAGAAACAACATCAAAATTGATTTCGTTGTTAATAATTTGCGGAACACTTATTAAAAATGGTTCAAATGATATTTTGTCATCAACAGCATGTAAGCGTATAACAAGATAAAAGCCCGGTTCGTTCAGCGGGAATCTTACCGTACCGTTACTGTCGGTTTTCTTTATATAAGAGTAATCGTCCAACGTGACATCTTTGGCAATTTCTTTAGACAGCATTCTGAGTTCGGACGACGGTACATCTGCCCATCTGCGGTCAAATAACTCGAAACGATGAACCGTTTTGTAATCCAATATTGTATTATTGCCCGATTGGTTTATACTACAATCGGCAATTTTAATTACTGCGAAGTTATCGTCTGCAACTGGCTTATCAATATTATCCACATTCACCAGACAGTTGAGCGTTAACGAACATACATTTGCATCTGCTGCTGCAGATACGCAGCAAGCCATCAGCACAGTAATCAGAAGAAGCCCCGAAATATAATATTTTATTTTTTCTTTTTTCATAAGGACCTCCTCCCGTTTTTGTTATCAACAAATATACACAGACTATATTTACTGTTCTTTTTTATTTATTGTTTTATTTATAATTGATCTGATCAGAAACCAAAAAATCAAAAACAAAACAACAGCGCATATGCCGATAAACATATGTCTGTACTGAACAGGCAGTTTAAGCCAAAAAGAACCCTCATCGGTATTGTCGAATATAATAACCTCTTTTTTGTCATCAAAAGGTGTTCTTATTCCTCTCACAAGCAAACGATGTGAATTCACACCGTATGGCGTACATGTAATAAGCGTAACGTAATCTTTGCCTTCCTGAATTTTCAATTCCTCTGTTTCATCCGGGAGAACCGTTAGTATCTGATCCACAGTATAGCAAAGCGTTTTATCGAGTACCTTGATATAAAATGTGTCTCCTGTTTCAAGCCGATCCAGATCCGTAAACAGATCCGCAGACGGCAAACCTCTGTGCCCCGAAAGAACGGCATGAGTTGTTTCTCCTCCGACAGGCAATGATGTATTTTGCATATGACCTACACCCACCTGCAAAACCGATTCCTCCGTGCCGTGAAAAATGCGATCGGTAATATTCAGTTTCGGAATGATAATATAACCCATCATCCCGTCACCGTTAATATCAAGCAGCTGATCATAGCTGTCAAGCTTTACCGGATCTGCATCGGTATCCGAGTTATCTCTTTTTGCAGATACGGAAGACGCAAGTATCCTGTTGTATTCTCTTGCGTCTTCCAGCATCTGATCCAGCCGTGTTTGCTTTGCAGTATTGACTGTATCTTCATAAACAGCAATGGCACGGCTGGCGTTTCTCTGCTGTAAGAATTCACCGAGTGACGGATAAACAAG
>CADBRK010000198.1 GCA_902797065.1 uncultured Ruminococcus sp. | reverse complement strand
TTTTTGATCTTTTACTCATGCTCTGCTTGTATAGAATTATTATTTCTTGATGAGAATATTGTCGCATTGACTTTTGCAATCACCTACTAAAATATCGTACATTAATTCTATCACAAATTATATCAAAATTCAAGAAAAAAGCATGTATAAATTTCCGGTTCACATATTATTTACAAACAGTTAGGGACAGCTTATTCTGTCGTGATGTGCTGCAGAGTATAAGCTAAGGCTGTATCACTCCAGTTTTTTAAGCGCTTCAAGCTCCTTCTTATCGACCTTTATCTGAGCGTCCTTGATGACCTTGACGTCGGTACTCTTGAATGTGGAGGGCGCAGCTTCGGGGGCTTTTTTGAGCGTAACCTTTATAACGCCCGTGAGCGGATTTGCTTCAACCACATTGCCCTCACCTGCGGAAGTGCTGACGATAGCTCCGACCTTCGGTATTTTCTTCAACAGATCGTTGTATGCCTCCTGCTCGTATTTCAGGCAGCACATAAGTCTGCCGCACGTGCCCGAGATCTTCACAGGGCTGAGCGAAAGCCCCTGTTCCTTCGCCATTTTTATTGATACCGGCTGGAACTCTCCCAGATACGAATTACAGCAAAACGGTCTTCCGCACACGCCGAGTCCGCCCAGCAGCTTCGCTTCGTCACGTACGCCGATCTGTCTGAGTTCTATCCTTGTCTTGAACACCGACGCAAGCTCTTTGACCAACGCTCTGAAGTCGATCCTTCCGTCCGCCGTAAAATAAAACAGTATCTTACTGTTGTCGAATGTATATTCTACCTCGACAAGCTTCATCTCGAGTTTATGCTCGGCGATCTTCTTTGAGCAAACAGCAAATGCTTTCTTCTCTTTTTTCTTATTTTCTTCGACACGGGCAAGATCGTTCTTATCCGCAAGTCTTATTATCGTCTTTAAGGGATGTACGATATTGGTGTCGTTCACCTCTTTGTTTGCGATAGCGACAGTACCGCATTCCACTCCTCTGGACGTCTCTACAATGACCCTGTCACCTACGGACAGCTTCATATTTTTCGGGTCGAAATAATAAACCTTTCCGACCTCTTTAAATCTGACTCCTATAATTTCTGCCATATAGTCCTCCTGTATCAATGGCGGCTCTGACGTATCTGCGCGCAGTACCATGTCGCCAATAAATTCATATTGCAATTCTGCGAAAGCATTTTCTGTGCTCTTGCGGTCACATCTATCAAACTGACAAGCGACTTCTTTCTGAGCGAATGCGCAAGTCCGGCTATATGATTCTGCCGGATACCCTTGTGAAGAAACTTCTCCTCCAACGCAAGCGACGCATACTCGCTGAGCTTCTCGAAAACCTTCTGTGCCAGTACCTTATCCTTCCCGAGTTTTCCGACCGACACAAGCAGAGGCATTTCGGTGTTTTTGGGAATGGCTTCGGCGATCTCCCGGGCAATCTCCTCCGCTTTTTCGTCTGATTCATCGGACGTTCTCTGTGTATCCTCTCTGAGTTTAAATAAAGCGGAGCGTGAAAGAACCGTCTTTAGCATAGCTGTAGATGACTCGCACGATATAATAAACCTCACATTCCGCGGAGGCTCTTCGAGAATTTTCAGCAGCGCGTTCTGTGCCTCGGCAGTCATCTTATCGTTTATGACATAAACCTTGACAGGCGCTTCATTCGGCTTGATATAGCAGCTTGCGATCATTTCTCTGATCTCTCCCACGCCGACAGCCTGCTTCTTATCGGTTATCTCCACACGGTAAATATCGGGGTGAATACCTTTCTCTGCTTTTTTGCAGCTGCTGCACATATTGCACGGACGTATCCCCTCGCTGCCGCAGACGCTGATCTTTGCAAGTTCTTTGACCGCCGCCTTTGCTTTGTTCCTGTCACGGCTCTCTATAATAACAGCATGGGGCAGTCTCCTGCTGTCGGTAAGGGCGGTCAGCTGCCTGCAGACCTCGTTGTCGCCGATAATATCCTTTAAACTCATGCTGTCACCTCTTTTTTATAATAACATATTACACTGATTTTTGCAAACTTTTAACGGTATTTAATACGCAGCCGTATTCATCAGTATCTGTCCGTTTTGTATATCTATCACTCCGTATTCCGACGGATACCCCAACACTGCACCGGGGTTCATAATATACAAGCCGTCGTCGTACTCCGTGTACGGATCATGCGTATGACCGTACAGCAGTATATCCGCCTTGGCGCTTCTTGCTGACATTTTAAGCTCCGACAAACCGTATTTCACGTGATAAGTATGCCCGTGAGTCATGAATATCCTTACGCCCTCGATAGATATTACCTCGGTGTTTTTGAGCGAACTGCACCAATCGTTGTTTCCTCTGACGCCGATAAACATCTTCTCGGGGAACTCCGCTTTGACATGATCGAAATCACTTTCGCCGTCTCCGAGAAAGAGAACCACCTCGGCTTTTGTCTGCCTGCGAACTATTTCTGACAGCTTCTTCGTCATTCCGTGAGAATCCGATACAACAAGAATTTTCATTTCTTTATCGTACCTCCTCCCACAACTACATCACCGTCATACATCACAAGCGCCTGCCCCTGCGTAACTGCTCTCTGCGGCTCGTCAAACACAAGCTTTATCGTATCTTCATCAGTCTGTACGGCGGTAGCCCATTGTTCGGGCTGAGAGTAGCGAACCTTCGCCTTTACTCTGAGAGGCTCGTAAAGATTATCGACGGATATAAGATTGATATTATCCGCCGTGACCTCTTTCGAGAACAGGTCTTCGTTTTCCCCGAGTATTACCGTATTCGTTTCCGTATCGACGCGTATAACATACATCGGGTGAGGGAGCGCAAGCCCAAGCCCTTTGCGCTGACCCACGGTGTAGCGAATGATACCCTTATGTCTGCCGAGAACCGTTCCGTCCTTATACACAAAATTGCCCTCGGGGTATTTCCTGCCCGTATAGCTTTCTATAAAATCTGAGTACTTGCCGTTCGTGACAAAACAAATATCCTGACTGTCGTGCTTCCTCGCATTGACAAAGCCGTTTTCCTCTGCGATCGCTCTTACCTCGCTTTTCGTCAGCTTACCGAGCGGAAACACCGTGTGCGAAAGCTGTTCCGGAGTAAGAGAATACAGTACATAGCTTTGATCCTTTGACAGATCGGCAGCCTTTTTCAGCAGGAATCTTCCCTTCGTTTTGTCATATTCTACCTTTGCATAGTGACCCGTCGCGATATAGTCATACCCCAGTTCCTTTGCGCGCATATACAGCTTATCAAATTTCAGGTAACGATTGCAGTCTATACACGGGTTGGGCGTTCTGCCGTTTTCGTACGCGTCGATAAACTTATCTATAACGCATTCGGAGAATCTGTCCGAAAAATTAAACACGTAGTACGGCATACCGAGATTCATCGCAACACTCCTTGCGTCCTCAACATCATTGAGCGAACAGCAGGTGTTTTCTCTCGTTTCGGCTTCTTCGCCGTAAAAAAGCTTCATAGTCACACCCATACATTCGTAACCCTGACGATTCATTAAAAGCGCCGTTACGGACGAATCGACTCCGCCGCTCATCGCAACCAATGCTTTTTTATTCATATTATCCCAGCTCTATCATCTTATCTATACATACCCTTGCGCTTGTCATGGTTTCTTCGTCGAGGGTGATCTCCTCTCCGCCCTTGCCGAGAATTGTATTGTATACATCAACAAGCGTAGTCGCCTTCATGTTCGGGCAAATGAGGTTCTTTGACATACAATAGAAATTCTTATCGGGGCACTCGTAAGCCAGATGCTGAGCGATCGAGATCTCCGTACCGATAATGAATTCCTTTTTATCGGACTTCTTCGCATAATCCATAATAGCCGATGTCGAACCGACAAAATCAGCCTTTGCGGTAACCGCGGGAACGCACTCCGGGTGTACAAGAAGTTCTGCGTTCGGGTGAAGCGCAATAGCCTCGTCTGCCTCTTTCGCCGTTACTCTTGCATGTATCGGGCAGCCGCCCTGCAAAAGCATTATCTTCTTCTCGGGAACCTGCTTTGCAACGTAATTACCCAGATTGCAGTCGGGTATAAACAGAATCTTATCGTTGTCGATATTCCGGACGATCTTAACGGCAGACGACGAAGTCACGCATACATCGCAGACGGTCTTAAGGTCTGTTGTGGTGTTTATGTAAGCGACTACCGTATAATCGGGGTATTGTTCCCTGACAGCGGAGATCATCTCTTTATCCATTTGTTCTGCCATGGGGCAGCCTGCGATCGGATTGGCAAGGTACACTGTCTTTTCGGGTGACAAGAGCTTGACCGTCTCCGCCATAAATCTCACGCCGCACATAATAACGGTCTTATTTTTCACTTCGGACGCCTTAACGCTAAGCTGGAAAGAATCTCCGGTAAAGTCTGCGACTTCAACGATCTCCCTTGTCTGATAGCTGTGGGCAAGAATGCAGATGTCTTTCTCTTTTTTCAGATCAATTATTGTTTTTTGTAATTCGGCAATATTCATATTAGCAACTCCTTTTGAAGATATATATTATTATAACATTTTTGCGCCGTTTCTACAACAATTATTTAAAACAAAAACCGGACATCCGCAAAAGATGTCCGGAAGATTATTACGTCAAAAAGGGATTAGCAGAAGAATACGTCCATTCTGCCCTCGATCTCATCGTTAACAACATAGTAAGCAGCATTGTCCTGGGGCTTGATGTAAACCTTAACTGTCTTAACATCTTCTTTGTTGCCCTCAGCTGCAAACTTCTTCTTTACGTTCTCAACAACATCGTTAACAGCAACCTGAACATTGTTGAACTCAACTACAACATCAGCCTTAACCTCAGCATCCTTCTTTGCGGGAGCCTTCTTAGCGGGAGCTTTCTTCTCTGCGGGAGCAGCAGCCTCAGCCTTTACTTCTGCAGCAGCCTCTGTCTTAACAGCCTCTGCCTTAACTTCCTCAGCCTTAACAGCCTTTGTTGTCTTCTTTGCAGCCTTTGCGGGAGCAGCCTTCTCTTCAACTACAGCTGCCTTTTCTTCCTTTACAGCAGGTGCAGCCTCAGCCTTTGCAGCTGCCTTCTTTGTTGTTTTTGTTGCTTTTGTTTCACTCTTTGCCATAATAAATTACCTTCTTTCAAAATCTTTTCTTTAAAACGCACCGAATCATGCCGATGCTTTTATTGGGTTACTGTTATTATATACCTTTAATAAATAAAAGTCAAATTTTTATGGAAAAAATAAATATTTTCAGATACCGGCACTAATTCGTACAATTTTAGCACTGCAAATTTAGTAAGATTAAATAATGAAATGCGTGTTATTCTTCCGTGTTTAATGTTAGTGTGCGATACATTTGACAAATTCATACACTTTCGCCGACCATTCCCATATGTCACGGCAATCATTTGCGATGTAAAAAACTCTGCTTCTCAGTGTTTCTGGTACACAGTTTTCTGTTATTTCTCTGTACTCTTCCGGAACAACGACAGCGTGTACCCAATCGCTCAAAACAACCTCGTTTTTGATTTTAAGCGGCAGTACGCCGTCGAATACAGCATTCGGGTGCTTGATTAATTTATCATACTTAAAGAAAAACCTCACTCTGGGTGTAAACCTTATGCTCAGATCCTCCTCTGTCGGGAATCTGCCGAGCTTTCTTTCCATTACAAGACGATCGCCCGCCTGACAATTACCCCACGCAAACATTATGTATTCAAAGAAATCCTCCGGATCGTTTGCGGCGTTTGCTTTTTCGGCTTTCAGCTCCTTAGCAGGCATATTCCGTGCAATTATCGGAGAAAGAAGTTTTCCGCATTTGAGTATTTTTACGGCGTTTACTATCGGCGACGTATGGCATACAAAATCCGTCATGCAGCCTTTATACGAAGGGCATGCCGTGCATTCCGTTATTAATGGGGGAACGGGTATTCTCTTTCCTGTATTGTATGTTGTTTTGTATGCTTCTATAGCGTCCTCAACAGATTTATCGGCTTCTATTATGCACTCTCTACCGTTGTCTTTTTCGTATTCCATAAAATCAAGCACCGATTGTATCTCCCACTCTGTGATTCGAGGATAATCCGAGAGTTTCTTATAAAACACTCCGTCCCAACATTCGGTACAGTCAAATTGTCCTATCCTGATAAGCATGATACCATTCCTCCCCACTGTTGCCGCACATAAGATACAGACACCCTTGCGAGTGCCTGTACCGATCAATTATTTAAGATATGTACCGTCGCCGCCGATCTTTCCCTTAACGGTGTTGCTCGGTGTATCGAGAACATAAATTCTTGCGTTGCCCTGACCGATAGTGTCGGTCTTGAGAGTGTTGTTTGTAACCTCGACTTTATCTCCGGTCACTGCCTCGTAGTATGTGCCGTTGAGAACATTTGTGAATGTAGCTCCGCCGGATACCGTAACAAGCGCATAGCTGTCTACATCGCCGTCGGTGTAGCGGCGCTTATATGCAAACTTGCCCGTGCAGCCCGACGTGGAGTACTGCCCCTTCTGAAGTGCGGGAACTGCGCGTCTGATCTGGTTAAGCTTCTGGAGATGCTTTGCGAGCGGCTTTTCAAGAGTATCGGCAACATTGCCGCTTGCCTTGTATACTCCGAAATCGGATGCCGTAACATCGCCCTCTACATATTCGCCGAAGTACGCGCGGCCTGTTTCTTCAAGAGGCAATTTACCTTCGCCGCCGTCGATAACAACGCCCTTCTTGAACTCAACCTCACTGCCGTAGTAGATGCAGGGGATTCCTCTGAATGTAAACATAAGGCTGAGATTTTCTGCCCATGCAGCCGTACCGCCGCCGAAACGCATCTTATCGTTGGGCTGAGGACCGTAGTCGTGAGAATCGACATATACAACATTCCATGTGGAATCGTTGAAGTACGGGTCTTCTTCTTTTGCAAGGTTAAATGCGCTGTTTGCGTCACTGAAATTGTAGTGTACTGTAAAATCGATAGCGCCCATGCCCGAGAACTGGCTGTAATCGGGTTTATGATACTCGTTGCCTTCAAGAAACGCATTCGTAGACTTCGGCTGCGCACTGAAGTTCTTATCGTTATCTGCCCAGTGCTGGAGTGTGAGATCCATATTTGAGTTAATGCT
>CADBRK010000197.1 GCA_902797065.1 uncultured Ruminococcus sp. | reverse complement strand
GCGCTGGATCACCATGCTGTCTTTTGCCGTGATTTTGTTGTCGTTGTTTACGTCGCCCGTTTTTACCTTCGGGGTATCTGGTGTATCAGGCGTGTCGGGCGTATCGGGTGTATTGTCGGGCATTTCAGAGTTATAGTGTATGCGGGCGTTCTGCAAAGGTTCGTTGTTTTGACCTATCTGTATGTTTCTCCACTCTTGCTCCGTACCTGCGTAATATACATCTTCAAGACCTATACACTCATCGAAAGCATACGGCACAACAATTATCACGCTTATCGGCATCTCTATGCTTGCAAGCTCTTTACAGCCATCAAAGGTTCCTTCGCATATACGTCTTACGCCGTCCGGAATTACTATGCTTTCAAGACTTGTACAATAGAAAAATGCAGATACGCCTATTTCGGTCACACTGTCGGGTATTTCGACCATTTTCAGATTTGAACAATGCGTAAAGCAATTTGCGCTTATATATGTAACACCGCTCGGTATTTTTATGCTTTCAAGGCTTTTACAGCCGTAAAACGTACTGTCTTCGATATTTGTGACACTGTTCGGCAATTCTATGCTTCTGAGGCTCTCACACCAGGAGAATGAATGCCAACCTATGCTTTTCACAGTTTCCGGTATCTCTACATTTTCAAGGCCGGTGCAGCTCTGAAATACGAAATCATCTATACTCTCAACGCCCTGCGGTATCGTTATATTGGTAAGGCTTTCACAGCAGCAGAAGGCGTAAGTGTCGATTTTCGTCACAGCGTCGGGTATCTCGATGTCTTTAAGGCTCACACAAGATAAAAACGCCTTCGGAGATATGCTTGTCACACTGTCGGGCAGCATTACGCTTGTAAGGCTTGCGCAATTCTCAAACAATGAATAAGCTATACACGTTACGCCGTCGGGTATAATCATACTCTTCAGGCTCGTGCAGTCCATAAACGCTTCGGAGCCTATATCAGACACGCTGTCCGGAAGGTTTATTTCTGTAAGGTTTGCGCAGCCTTTGAACGCACACGACCCGATACTCGTAATACTGTCGGGAAGCGTCACACTTGTTACGCTTGTGCGGTCGGAGAATGCATACGCGCCGATACTTACAACTGCTTTTCCCTCGAACTCGCCGGGAATAACGACATTGTCGGAGCGTCCTCTGTATTTTACTAAAGTTACCGTGCCGTCGTCCGAAGCTCTGTAAACAAAGACTTCTTCTCCGTCAGACGCTTTCTGACCATTGAAATTATAATGTATGACCGCTTTGTTCAGCTGTTCGGTATAGCCGCCATAAATGTCCTCCCAATCCACTTCGCTTCCTTCGTAATATATGTCGGTGAGCTTCTCACAGTTATTAAATGCTTCAGGGGAGATATACTTTACGCTGACCGGTATAACAATATCCGTTTTTCCTTCGGGGCATCTTATCAGACTTTCTATTGCTTTATCATAAAGCACTCCGTCAACCGAAGCATAGATGTTATTTTCTTCGCTCACATTGATACTTGTAAGATTTGTACAGCTGTCGAAAACATACTCTCCTAAAGTCGTTACGCGGCTCGGTATGTCAATACTTTCAACGCTTGTGCAATTATAAAACGCACCTGCCCCTATATCCCTGACACTGTCGGGGATATATATGTTTTCAAGACCGGTGCAATTCTCAAAAGAGCCGCTTCCTATGTATGTCACACCGACGGGTATATATACGGTTTCAAGATCGGTGCAATATGCAAACGCACATACGCCTATACCCGTCACTCCGTCATGGGTTTCTATATTTTTAAGGCTCGTGCAGCCGTAGAAAAGGTTATTCCCTATCTTGGTTACCCCACTCGGTATGTTTACGCTCTCAAGGCTTGTGCAGTCGTAAAACACTCTATCACCTATGCTCGTTACGCTGTCCGGTATTTTTACACTTCTGAGACTTTCACATTCCATGAAAGCACTGTCACATATGGTCTTCACACCGTCCGATATTTCTACACTCACAAGACCTTTACAGTCTACAAACGCACCTTCAGCTATATTTGTTACGCTGCCGGGTATAGTTATACCTGCAAGACCGGAGCACCCGCAAAACGCACATTCGTCTATATTTGTCACACCGTCGGGAATATTTACACTGGCAAGACTTGTACAGTATGAAAACGCATATTCGCCTATACTTGTAACGCTGTCGGGAATATTTATATTTGCAAGACTTGTGCAGTCTTCAAACGAGTGTTTTCCTATGCCTGTAACGCTGTTTGGTATCTGAGCACCTTCAAGACCCGTGCAGCCCTGAAACAAATAATCCGATATAGCTGTCACGCCGTCGGGAAGCTTTATGCTTGCAAGACCCGTGCAGTCCCTGAATGCAAATCTGTCTATACTCGTCACGCTGTTTGGTATCTCTATGCTTGTAAGACTCGTGCAGCCTTCAAAAGCAGCTTCGCCTATACTTGTCACGCTGTCGGGAATAACTACGCTTGTAAGGCTTGCGCAGTTGGTAAACACACTCATCTCTATACTTGTAACGCCGTCCGGTATTCTTATGCTTTTAAGACTCGTGCAGCCGCCGAACGCAGACATACCTATACTTGTAACACTGTCCGGTATCGTTACGCTTGTAAGTTTTCCACAGGCTATAAACAAACGTTCGGGAATTTCTGTCACTCCGTCGGGAATGTTAATTACTACTGCACCGGGAGGGCAGCAGATAAGTTCGGTTTTCTCCTTATTATATACCGCTCCGTCAACGGAACAATATGTCTTGTTTTTTTCGCTTACATTAATGCTCTCAAGATTAATGCAGCCCGTAAATGCGCTTTGTTTTATTGTCTCTACGTTTTCGGGTATGTCAATACTTGTAAGTCCTTCGCAGGCAGCAAACGCAGCGTCGCCTATGCTTGTCAAGCCGTCGGGTAATGTTATGGATTTAATGTTCTCGCACAAATCAAACGATTGATCGCCTATGCTTGTTACGCTGTCGGGTATTATAACATTGGCGAGTTTCGAACACTCCTCAAACAAACCGCTGCCCACAGATGTAACGCCGTTTTCTATAACAACATTTACAATATCCGTATTACACCAAAAAGGAGAATACTTCAATTCACTGCCCCATAAATACTGGTAATTATTGTAATTCTCCATATCCCCCGAACCGTATATGTACAGATTACCGTTTTCGTGCAGTTCGTAATTCACATTTTCGCCGCACTTTCCGTTCGCCGAAACAGGTGTATTGTCGTCCTCGTGTTTTCCGGGAACATCGATCGCCTGAAACACTCCGGGCGGCTCGCCGTCTTTTCCGTTTGCCGACACGTCGTCTGCGCTTGCAGTCATTATTCCTCCGGTCATAGGAACAGCCATACTCAGCGCAAGAATAAGTGCCAAAAGTTTTCTTTGCGTTTTCATTATCAATTCCTCCTTTTTTACGTTAATACTTCCCGATGATAACTCTATAAACAGGATTATAGCATAATAATATAGCATAATAATCTGAAGTTTATCTAAAGAAAACAAAAAAAATAAAAAAAACGATTCTATTTTTCCCGGCCGCAGGAAATAGCGTTACGTTATCTGTAACAATTATTAATAATATGTAATAAATTTGATTTTTCTGTAATTTCCCCCGCGAAATTGATACAAACATTAAGATTTTACATCAAAAACAGGTAATTTATTAAATTTCCGTAGAGTATTGACAACGCCGTTATTACAGTTAGTTATATTCTTTTCCCAACAATCAACAGAGTTTTCCACACGTTGAATAATGTCGAAGTTTATCAACAGTTACAACTTTGTAACAATTCAAGTCGTATCGGAGTTTTTTTCTAACTTCTTAACGCTTTTCACAGACCTTTCCACATTATTGACAGGCTTTTCCACTTTACAAAGAGTAATAACGTGGACGAAGCGCCGAGTTGTCCACATATTATTAACATCATTGTTTGAGCGTAATAATTATTCCGATTTTTTTAGATTTTCACCCCAAGATAATGTATATACGCAGCTTATCCGGGCAAAAATACCGATATAAATACTACAAAATTGTTACAAAGGAGTAAGAATATGATCAGAGCTGTAAGCAGACAGATATTAGAGGTAAACCACACCGAAAACAAATACTTCGAGAAGGCATGGCTTGTAGTGAACCCGGAGTATTCATGCATAGGAGCAGGTGAGATCGAAACAGAAGCAGGGGCTTATCTTGGCTCGGTGCGTCCTCCGTATAACCTTACAAACAAAAAAATATCCGTAGGAACGGTTATAAACTCGGTTCTTTCCGCTCTCGGAGGAGGTATTCTTGCGATATGCTGTTTGTACTACGGCTCGTTATGATACTGTAATGATATTCACAACACACACTAAAAATGCCTCGGAATTTCTCCGAGGCCAAATTGCTTATCGCTATTTTATTGTCGGTATTATCGGTGACATTATCTGCGCCGTTATCCTTACTGCCAGTATAGCTATTATCATTCCGAGCAGGATACCGCACACAACGTCGGTCATGTAGTGAGCCTGAAGATAAAACCTTGAAAACGAGATCCCCAGCGCTATCACAAACATCAGGATCGTGACCCATGTGCCGCAAAGGAACAGCGACACCGTACACATTGCAAACGACGTTGCGGAATGACTGGAAGGAAACGAATAGAATTTCGGCATTTTCCTCAGGATCAGATTTTCTTCGTCTATCTTGTGACACGGCCGTACTCTTGCGACTATCCTTTTAATTATCACCTCGGCAAAAAGCCAGCTTACCGCCAATGCGGAAAAAAAAGAAATTCCTATATATAGAGATCTTTTAAAGTACAGTATCAGCGCAAGCACCAGAAACCACACCTTGCCCTGATCTCCCATAAAGGTCATGATAAGCATGATCTTGTTCATTACAGGGTTATGGAGCTTGGCAACGGAGGTTATAAGTTTATCATCAACAGCCTTGATCTTTTCCAGCATAATTATCACCACTCTAAACAGAAAAGGCGTACTAATCTACGTGTCTATTAATTATAACACATTCGCCGAAATAAAACAAGGATTTGATAAATAATCTTTAATTAATATTTACCAGATTAACCAGATGTGCAATACCGCTTATACTCTCGCCCTGCTGGACTATAGTCGGCGACATCAGCGCGCCCGTTGCGATAAACAGAATATTGTTCAGTTTTCTTGACAGCATATTTTTATACAGATACGAACAGAGTACGCTTGCACTGCAGCCGCACCCCGAACCGCCTGCGTGTACGTCCTGAGTTTCAAGATCAAAGATCATCAGTCCGCAGTCTTTATGATTATCGGAGATCTTTATATTCTCTTTTTCAAGAAGCTCATACAGAATATCCGTACCGACTTTGCCGAGATCGCCTGTCACTATCAGATCGTAATCATACGGCGCTGTATTTGTGTCGTTCAGAAAGCGATATACAGTATCAGCGGCAGCGCCTGCCATAGCCGCGCCCATGTTATTCGCGTCTTTTATACCCATATCAATTATCTTTCCCGTACAGACATGCTTTACGGCGATCTGATCCGATGATCTGTCATTATTGCCGATAAACTCAGGCTTTCTTAATGCTCCGTTCTCTGCGCCCGAGATGATCATACAGCCCGAACCCGTAACCGTCCACTGAGCCGTGGGCGTTCTCTGACCGCCGTACTGCAGAGGAAGCCTGAACTGTCTCTCGGCAGAACAGAAATGCGACGACGTTACGGCCGCGCATATATCGCCCGCTCCGCTTTCGGTAAATATACTTGCGCAGGCTATTGTCTGCGCCATTGTCGAGCACGCGCCGTACTGCCCCATGAACGGTATGCCGAAATCACGCAGACCGCTGCTTGAAGATACGCACTGATTCAGCAGATCGCCCGCAAATACATAGTCTATATTATCGTAATTTACGCCCGCTTTTTGTGACGCGATCTCAACGGCCTCCTTCTGGAACATCGCTTCGGCTTTCTCCCATGTTTCTCCGCCCATTGTTGTATCTATGACGGTTCTGTCAAACCACTGCACAAGCGGACCTTCGCTTTCTTTTTTTCCGACAACCGACGCTGCGCTTACAACGCGCGGCATTTCGGTGAATTCCAGAGTATGTCTTCCTATTCTCTTTATCAATTTGATTCCTCCCTTTGGGCTATTATTTCACAGAGCAGAAATCAAAATACATGGGAATTATTTCGCTGCCGTGTATAATTGTTTTAATCTGCGGCATACTAATCTTACATCAAAAAGAAAGGGTGTTATTATGTCAACACAGGTTATCAATGACGATACCGTTAAGCTTCTGCGTGAATGCAACGCAGGTATCAAGATGGGTATCTCCTCTATCGACGAGGTACTCGACAATGTCAAGAACGGAGAATTCAAAGATATTCTCATACGCTGCAAGGGCGAACACGAGCAGCTTGGGCAGGAAACACGCGACGTACTCAACGATTACAACGACAGCGGCAAAGACCCGAACCCCATCGCAGAGGGCATGTCGTGGATAAAAACAAACTTCAGACTTGCTGTAGATGATTCCGACTCGGTCATAGCAGACCTGATCACAGACGGCTGCAATATGGGCGTTAAGTCACTCAGACGCTACCTCAATCAGTACCGGGGCGCAGAGGAAAAGGTCAAAGACCTTACGAACAGACTTATCCGTATCGAAGAGGACGCCGCAAACGATATTAAAAGGTTCCTGTAATGTGTTTTCCACAAAATGTTGAAAACTTTTGCTTGTAATCATATTGGTACTTCTTTCCACAAAAGCTAATCCACAAGTCCACTGCAAATGTTGATAACTCAGTGGAAAATGTGAAAATCTATCAATTATTTATTGATAAGTAACAAAAGTAATTCAAATATTTTGCACATTCATTCCTATAGTTACAATATTTGTCATAAAGATTGCAGAAATGTAATCAAGCGATATGTTAATAACCAAAACTGTAACGGCAATGGCAAATATGTATCGGTTTCTTATAAGGATAACTGATGTGTAAAACTCATACCACAGACAAAGACACAGCCCGAAAGATCACATAAAATCTTTCGGGCTGATCTATTTTTATAACAAACGTCGATGTCCCCCGCCTCTTTAGGCGGCGGGTTCCATACGTCCGTCGGTGGTGGGTTTAAATCCCCCACCGACG
>CADBRK010000196.1 GCA_902797065.1 uncultured Ruminococcus sp. | reverse complement strand
TTTTTGATCTTTTACTCATGCTCTGCTTGTATAGAATTATTATTTCTTGATGAGAATATTGTCGCATTGACTTTTGCAATCACCTAATTGGTATATCCCCAAGCGCACATGGCATTCAAAATGGGAATCAGCGTTTTTCCCTTTTCCGTCAAGCTGTACTCCACCTTCGGAGGAATCTGCGGATATTCTTTGCGAATTATCAGTCCGTCCTGCTCCAACTCCTTTAGGTTTGCGCTTAGCGTCTTGAAGGAAATATCCTCAATGTACCGCTGCATTTCATTGGTGCGAATGACACCGAATTGAGCGATGGTGTAAAGAATAGTCATTTTATACTTGCCGCTAATCAGCGACAGCGTATAGTTAAACCCTGTATTCTTCACGCACTCCCTTGCGTCACAAAGCATTTTCTCCTGTTCCTTTTTACTCATGTTCTGAAAACTTTCATAAAATTTCTTCTGTTCAATTGTGAAATCCATTTTGGCAGGCTTCCTTTCTTCCATACTTACCTTTATTACAGTACTTGACTGTTAGATAGACCTAAGTATAATTATACTTACAAATCCCTAAGAAATCAAGAGGTGCATTATGATCTTTTATTTTTCCGCAACAGGCAACAACAAATATGTTGCTTCCAGAATCGCAGAGGCAACGAAAGACAGCATCACTTCCATATCCGAGTGCATGAAAAAGGAGAGTTATCTTTTCTCGCTGAAGGACGGTCAAAACTTCGGGCTGGTAATTCCAACCTACTTCGGCGGTTTTCCGAAAATCGTCATTGATTTTCTGTCGAAGCTAAAGATAACTATCTCCGCCAACAACTATGTTTTCTTTGTCGGCACATATGGAGCGGGCGCAGGAAACATCTGCAAAGAAGCAGAAAAACGACTGTCAGCTTTCGGGAAAGTCCCCAATGCCACTTTTACCATCAAGATGATGGATAACTGGATTCCATATTTTGATATGACTGACAAGGCCTACATTGAGAAGGCTGAGTCTGAGGCAGAACCTGTCCTTGCGGATGTTATAGAAAAAGTTTCTTCCCACACGAAGGAACTCAATGGCGGCAAGGGTATGCCCGGAATCACACAGAAGATTGCCACCGTTTATTACGGCATGGCCTGTAGCACAAATAAATTTTCTGTATCGGATTCCTGCATAGGATGCGGAGTCTGTGAACGCCAGTGTCCTGTTCAGGCGATTAAGGTCAAAGACGGAAAGCCTGAATGGATTAAAAAGAAATGTACGCTGTGCCTCGGCTGCGTCCACCGCTGCCCGAAGAACGCGATAACTTATACGGAGAAAACAAAAGGACATGGACAATACTACAATCCGAACGTAAAGCCCGAATAAAGACGAAAAAAGGCAGCAGATAGAGAGTGTTCTCCATCAGCTGCCGTCTTCTTATACCTTCTTTGCGTAGTCGAGCGAAATCCATGCAGCACCGCTTTTCAAGCGCCCCCATCCTGCGGTCGATCCTTTGCCGGACTTGACCTCCACTATGGTATAAACGCCGACAGGGATATACTGCGTCCTTGCGTAGTCCGTGCCGGGTCCCTTGCGGATATTGAGGTCGCTGATGCTGACCTTCACGAAGAACGGAACATAGCTAACGAGCACGACTATCTCGGCAACGGTAAGATCTTTCATGAAGATCGGCTAAACGTTGGGCAGTTGTATCATCTTATTGATTCCGACATGAAAAGCATCGGAGAAGTTGTATTTTTAAAAGAAGTACCGTCAAGATTTGGATTTCAGGCTTATTTGTTTGAAGAAATGGAAGAATACGACGAAAAAACATATAAAGCGGGCGCATATGATTGGTTTCAGAAGAATGTAGTCGACGTTGCCAAGCGGATGAAAGACGGGCAATAACTGCGGGCTTCTCTTGGCTCTAAGCAAGACATTTATAAAGCAGCAAGCTGCGGGCAGGTCTCCATGCTCGCAGCTGCATATTACCATAAATGTAATTATATTATTTTGTTGGAGAAAAACAATGTCACAGCAAGAACGAAAAAGACGTGAACGCGCATTTAAAATTGCATCCGCCGTCGGAAAAATCGAAGGTGTACCTATTTCCAATGAGGTCCGGAAGCTATATTTGAAGTGGGTTGATGGGGAGCTTACCGAACAGCAGCTTATTAACGAGTTGAATCGATTACGCAGGCAAGGCGATAAGTGCTTCTGTTAATGAGGCGATTGATTACATACACTATATCGTAGAAGACAGCCGCTCCGTGTGTAGGGCGGCTGTTGGTGGTTGCTGACTAAAATTTATTTATACCACTATATGTATGTTATATTAGCTATAATATACTATGCAAGTAGGGTATCACTTTTTCAAGCAAATCGTTTCAGGGTGTCACTTTTCTGAGTAAATCGTTTCAGGGTGTCATTTTTTCAGCTTAAATCGTTTCATAGTTGGTGTCACTTTTTTAAGCAAATCGTTTCAAGGGTGTCAGATTATATCCATAGCAGAAAGAAGATTTGCAGGAACACATTACCTTTATATTTCTCGCCTTTAACGATATTACCTCGCCACAAAACAAATGGACCTCTCGCAAATGCACAATTTTAGTACATCTGCGAGAGGTTTATTTCAAATTTCGATTCGTTCTATTTTGCACGAGTGATCCTTTGTCTGTTCATCATAGTTGATCCCAACAAGCACCATCTCACCCACATATCCGTTCAAAATAGCCGGATAGCTTTTGGCTTTTATCTGTTCGATAGCACTTTTGCTGCTCTCGTTCCATTTTAATTCGACGATCATAGCGGGAAGTGAAGTGTCACGCTTCGGGATAAACACAACGTCCGCTATTCCCTTCCCCGTCGGCAGCTCTTCGACCTTGAGATAATAATCAATGCATACTATGTATGCAAACTTTATGACATAGCGGAGCGCCTGCTCGTTGTTGTAGAACATCGGTGCGTAGTTCGTTTCGCGGACACGCTCTATTGTTTCGACTACAGCTGTTTCGTTGCCGCCCAGTGTGTCCTGTAAGAGCTTTTCGGAGTCTCTCACAAGATCGCTCAGTCGTTTATTGCTTGGTCGTTTTAGCAAACGCTTGAACTCCAAACGCAGCTCTTCGTTAGGGATTCGAGCCTGAGATGATTCATCATCATAGACCAAATATCCC
>CADBRK010000195.1 GCA_902797065.1 uncultured Ruminococcus sp. | reverse complement strand
CCCGTTCCTGCAATGACAGGCACTCTCTTGTTTACTCTCTTAACGGCGAACTCGATGGCGTCTCTGTGCTCTTGGTCTGTAAGGGTAGAAGCCTCGCCTGTTGTTCCGCAGATAACGAGCGCATTGATGCCCTGCTCGATCTGCCAGTCGATAAGTCTGCCGAAGTTCTCGTAGTCGATACCGTTCTCGTTGAGAGGTGTAACGAGCGCAGTTGCAGCGCCCTTGAAAATAGTAGTCTTACTCATAATACAAAACTCCTTTTGATAATTTGATTTCTGCAATAAAAAGAAAAAAAGCCGATATACATCGGCTACCCAAATTACTCAAAACATGTTCTAAGAAGAGTTTTTCATAATTAAGATAGCACTCCGCATCTGCGACAGTCGGACGGATATTATCCGCACGCCCAGAAAATCTTGCGCCTCGATCTCTTCGGCAGATACCCCTTTCGTGTGCGCCATAGCTTTGCGAAAGCCCTCGCCGCACCTTACTGATAGCACCTGCGCCTCTATCATAATTGCAGTAACTTTATAATAACACTTTATCTGCCGTATGTCAATAGAATATGCAGAGACTGTAAGAAAATTTACGGATTTTATGACCCGGGCGGCTATATGGTAATAAAATATCCTTTGCATATGCCTTCGGGCAGTTTATTAACTATCGGAACAAGGACTTTCACAGAAATACAATTTTTTTGTTTTGATTTGAAATCTTTTTGCGGACATGAGATAATGTATATACGTATATACATTAAGGACAGATTATTTGAACCGGTTTAATGAAAGTCAAAAGGATAGTAGGCTTATGAACAATAATGAATTTGAACAGTTCATTTTGCAAAACGGAAAGGACATTCTGAGGTTTTGCAGAGTGATCTCCGGCAGCAATGAAGGCGGAGACGAGCTATATCAAGATACAATGCTGAAACTGTTGGAAAAGCGAAAAAAGCTTGATGCCGCACAGAACGTAAAGAGCTATGCCGTGTCGGTATCCGTTTTACTATGGAAAAACAGAAAGAAAAAGTATTCGGTGAGACACCGGATAGCACAGATCAATAGCCTGGAGGAATATGAGGAAAGCGGAGAACAGTTTTCTTCACACGACGATCCCGAACAGATCATTCTGCGTAAGTCTGAAACCGAGGCGGTACGTGAATTGACGGCACAACTGCCCGAAAAATACAGGATACCGCTATATTTGTATTACTCTGCAAATCTGAAGATTGAAGATATTGCCGGGTGTTTACATATTCCGCTCGGAACAGTCAAAACAAGGCTCAGAAAAGCAAAGGCAATACTTAAAGAAAGATTGGAGGCTTTAGGATATGACGAATAAAAAATTCGAGCAGATCTTACGGCATGCCCTCGTTCCGGAGATCGATGATTCGGAAATTCAGATCGGAGAAAAGAAAGTGAGGTCATTTGAAATGAAACCTATTTTGAAAATAACTGCGGCTGCGGCATGCGCTGCAATTGTCTTTGGCATAGGCGGAAATATGTATCTTCGTGATCGGTCGCTGAACGGACCCAACATCAGCAATACCGAAAGTAACGTTGACAGCATTATTTCAGGTACAGAAAAGCTGTTTGTGCTGAAAGTCGGTGCAGAGGAGATTACACCGAACAAGGCAGTTCCGCTCTCCTTTGAGAGTGTAAACAGTGCTTCGCTCGGTGGCAGCGAGCAGGACGGAAATGTAAAATACTGCATTTCGACAGGCATTAAATGTGAAGGCGAGGGGATAGAGTCTGTAAGTTATAGTATCAATAAGGGTGCTTTTGCCATTGCTGAAGCACATGAGAATGGCAGTACCTTGATCAGGTCGGGGACTCTATATGAGGGAGACACCAACTTTCCGGGTCATTGGAGTGAGAATCTGAACAATTATCCCCCCGAGACTATCGATATCAAGTATTATACCGAATACACGCTCGATTATGACTCTGTGCAGAGTGACAGACTTTGCATAAATATCTGCGGAGAGGTTTTCGATAAGGATATTTTTAGTAAAGTTTTTGATTACACAAACACCCCCGAAGATAAAGCGGAGGCAAACACCGAGCTGATGAAAGGTGTGGAGATCACCTGCACCGTTCATTACACCGACGGCACTACTGATAGCCAAGCGCTGACAGTCGAATCTCAGGTTATGACTATCGAGGAATTGGGTTACCCTGTTGCCCCCGATGATGACCTGAAAAGAGAAACAGCAACATTTGTATATAAATTGAAATAATAATCAAAAGAACTCCTGTCTGTAATTAGTACAGATGGGAGTTCTTGACATTTTTTGCATTATATTTTTTTAATGTAACTTTGCCGCGAGCTTTAAATCAGGAAAATCAAAAACCAAGTACGCGAACCGCCCGTCGCCGCGCGGCGACCGACAGAGGGGTATAGCTTATTCTTAATTGTCATTTTTTCAAGCAAAATGAATAATAATAACATATCTTTGAATAAAAAATAAATTTTACTGTTTTTCTGATCTTTTTATCAAAAAAAGTGTGTTTTCATGTTGCATTCTCTGTAGATTAGTGATATAATCTAATAATTATATAGATTTTTAGACACGGCTTCGGCAGTACGGAAAGGATTGGCAAAATGAAGATATGGAACGCTCTTACTCCCGATAGGGAGAGGGTAAAGACGATCGCAAAAAAGTATAACCTCAGCGCAATGTCCGCCATGCTGATCGAAGAAAAGAACTTCCCCGATCAGGCGAGTATAGCGCAGTTTTTGTCCGATACGCCCGTGTTTGAATCGCCTATGCTTATAAAAGATATGGATAAAGCCGTGGAAGCCGTACGCAGGGCGATTATGAACAAAGACCGTATCTGCGTTTACGGAGATTACGACGCGGACGGCGTTACTTCAACGGCGCTGATGTATTCATTCCTCAGAAGCCGCGGCGCAGACGTTATGTATTACATACCCTCGCGTGAATCGGAGGGCTACGGCATGAACGACAATGCGGTGCGTTATCTGAGTACGCAGGAAATAAAGCTTATCGTTACCGTAGATAACGGTATCTCGGCATACGAACAGGTAGAACTTGCGAAGTCGCTGAACATGGATGTTGTTGTAACAGACCATCATGCGCCGCCGCAGATACTGCCGGATGCACTTGCCGTTGTCGATCCTCACAGGAAAGACGATACGAGCAGCTTCAAGCATTTTTCGGGCGTGGGGCTTGCGTTCAAGTTTGCTATGGCATATGACGGCGAATCAGCCGATCTGACCTCTTTGCTGGATCTATACTCCGACCTTGCCGCCATAGGTACTGTCGGTGATGTGGTGAGCCTCACGGGAGAAAACAGGATCCTTGTAAAAGAAGGGCTGAAACGCATCAACAGCGGAAAACGGTTCGGACTCGGAACGCTCAGAGAAGTGTCGGGACTTAATAAACAAGCGCTGAGCGCAGGAGATGTGGCTTTTTCGATATGCCCCAGGATAAACGCAGGCGGCAGACTCGGTCTTTCTCACAGATCCGTACAGCTGCTGCTGACCGACGAGAAAGATACTGCTAAGACGATCTCGGCTCAGCTGAATGATGACAATATCAAGAGGCAGGAAATAGAAAAAGAGATACTTGGTGATGTCGAGAGAGTTTTGCTCAGCGACGACAGCGTGCGCTTCCGCAAGATACTTGTAATTGCGGGGGAGGGCTGGCACCAAGGGGTTATCGGTATCGTCGCCGCAAGGATTAAAGACAGATATGGCAAACCAGTTATTATAATTACATACGACGGCGATAAAGCCAAAGGCTCGGGCAGGAGTATCGAGGGATTCAAAATGTGCGACGGTGTGGAGTACTGCAAAGACCTGCTTACGATCTTCGGAGGTCACCCGATGGCTGCGGGAATGTCGCTGCCGACAAAAAACATAGACGCATTCCGTGATAAGATCAACGAATATGCCGATAAGCTTACCGATACTTTTTATCCGACTATAGAGCTTGCGTGTAAGCTTATACCCTCAAAGGTGACAGTCGGAATGGTGGAGAGTCTGGCTCAGCTTGAACCTTACGGTGCCGGCAACCCTGCGCCCGTATTCGGTATGTATGATCTGAACCTGATAAAGATAACGCCGCTGTCCGACGGAAAGCATACAAAGCTTACCTTCGAGAGCGGACAGAAGTATTTTGACGCTTTGTATTTCGGCATGCCGACGGATAAGCTGCTGTATGTTGTCGGCGATAAGGTAAATATTGCCGTTACGGCGGGAATAAACGAGTATAACTCTGTAAAGAGTATTACATATATAATTAAGGATATATGCTTCAGTCGGGCGGATAACGAATCGCTCCTGAGAAGCAGTACACTTTTTGATTCTCTCATGTGCGGCGCAGAAGTTACTCCGGAGATGAGGAGCGATCTTTTGCCCGACAGGGACGAATGCGCCGCAGTGTATAAATACCTGAAACAGAACAAGGGCTTCGGATTTTCTGCGGAAGCGCTGCATAACAGAATTGCTCACCCGACGGTGAGCTTCGGAAAACTTTGTGTGATAATCAACGCGTTCGCCGAGCTTGGACTTATCGTGTTCAGCGGGAATTACTTTGTAATGGATATACATCTTGCCGATCATCCTTCAAAGGTGGATATTCTCTCTGCACCCGTGATAAAAAAGCTGTCGGGTTCATAAGACGCTTTGATTAAGATATATTAAAAGAAAGTGCTTAAGAAGTTTTGAAGAAAGGTGTGTTTTGTATGGCTGCAATCAGGAAGTATTATCAGGATTATGAGGAATTGTGCGAGCTTTTGGACAAAAGCCCCAACGATTATGACCGTGAGAAGATAGAACGGGCATACAGGCTTGCCGAAAAGATGCACGGTGATCAGAGGAGAGTTTCGGGAGTACCGTATATTCTGCACCCGACGTCGGTCGCCTGTATAATCGTTGATCTCGGTATGGATACTGATTCGGTGGTCGCCGCACTGCTGCATGACGTGGTTGAGGATACGCCCGTAACGCTTGAAGAAGTGGAGCAGATGTTCGGAAAGGATGTCGCGAATCTTGTCAGCGGAGTTACGAAGATCAGCAAGATAGCCTATACGTCAAGAGAAGAGCGTCAGGCGGAGAATGTAAGAAAAATGCTGATCGCTATGTCGGACGATATTCGCGTTATTATCATAAAGCTTGCGGACCGCCTGCACAATATGCGCACCATCGATTGTATGCGTGAGCAGAAACGGCGTGATATAGCTCTCGAAACGATGGAGGTGTTCGCACCGATTGCTCACAGGCTCGGTATCAAAGCGATCAAGGACGAAATGGAGGATCTCTCGCTGCAGTATCTTGACCCGGTAGGATATAAGGAGATCGAAAACCATCTCAAAAATCTTGACGGAAAGGCATTTATCAGACAGATAATGCAGAGAATATCCGAGAGGGTGTCGGAGTATATTAAAGGAGCAGTCATCAGCGGAAGAGAAAAGAGCGTCAACGGTATCTACAAAAAGCTGATCATGCAAGGCAGGAGCATGGAGGAGATCTACGACATCTATGCGGTCAGAGTTATCGTAAATACCGTTACCGACTGTTACACGGTGCTGGGTATTATTCACGAGATGTTCTCTCCGATCCCCAAGAGGTTCAAGGACTACATCTCGACGCCGAAGCCCAATCTCTACCAGTCTCTTCACACGACGGTCATAAGCGAGGACGGAGTGAAGTTCGAGGTTCAGATCAGAACAAAAGAGATGCACCAGATGGCGGAATACGGTATCGCCGCACACTGGAAATATAAGCTCGGAATGAACGGCAAAAGCTCGATGGACGAGCAGCTTGCATGGATCAGACAAATGCTTGAGAATCAGGCGGACAATCACGATCCCGCAAGGCTTATCAAGGACATTAAAACAGACCTCTCGTCAGATGAGGTGTTTGTATATACGCCGAAGGGGAATTTGATAAACCTGCCGCTCGGCTCGACGGTCATAGACGTTGCGTATGCCATTCACAGCCAGGTGGGCAACACGATGGTAGGCGCAAAGGCAAACTACAGGATCGTACCTATCGACTATGTTGTCAAGACGGGTGACATCATAGAGATCATCAGAGGTAAGGAAGGAAATGTAGGCCCCAGCCGTGACTGGCTTAAAATAGTCAAGACCAGCAGCGCAAGGAATAAGATCAGGCAGTGGTTCAAGCGTGAGAAGCGCGAGGAGAATATCGCTCTCGGCAAGGCTGAGTTTGAACGTGAGTGCAGGAAAAACGACTTTGCACTTACCGAAAAAGAGCTTGCGGATATGCTTGAACCGATACTCAAAAAGAAGAATATACCCTCTATGGAGCATTTTTATGCGTCTATCAGCTACGGCGGAACGGTTCTCTGGAAGCTGATGCCGAGGATCAAAGAGGAATATGTAAAGCTCGAAGAGGAGCGCAGGAAGGCGCAGGGTATCGAAGACGAATACGTGGTTCCTATCGCCGACGAGAAAGTACGTCCGAAGAAGTCAAAGAGCGGAGTTATCATTGACGGTATGGACGATGTTGACATAAAGTTTTCAAAATGCTGTACACCGCTGCCCGGCGACGATATTATTGCATTCATCACAAAAGGGCACGGTATTTCAATACACAAGAGGGACTGCAAGAATGTTCCCGTAAACATAGCGGAATGCGAAGCGCCCGACAGATGGATCTCCGCTAAATGGAGCGAGGCTATAGACAATTCGTTCTCGACTGTCATCGAGATACATTCATATGACAGAACGGGGCTTGTAGCAGACCTTGCAGGGCAGCTCGGCAACATGAAGATCAATATTTACAACATGAACTCGAAGATAATCCCCGGCAATATTGCCGTTGTCACGTTTACGATCACCGTAAGGGATAAATCTCATCTCAGAGATATTATCTCACGTCTGATGGCTGTGAGAGGGGTTATTTCGGTTGAGAGAATGAAAGGATGAGTTTTCAGTGAAAGCAGTAATACAGAGGGTATCACACGCCGGCGTTTCGGTTGACGGCGAGGTAAAGGGCGCTGTCGGAAGGGGTATGCTGATACTCCTCGGCATTCACGGAGACGATACGGAGAGGGACGCCGAAAAGCTTGCCGCCAAGGTGTCCTCTCTGAGGATATTCACCGACGAAAACGACAAGATGAACCTTTCTCTTGCAGATGTTGGCGGCGGTGTGCTTGTGATCTCCAATTTTACTCTGTACGGCGACTGCTCCCACGGCAGAAGACCGAGTTTTGTCAAAGCTGCACGCCCCGAGAAGGCGGAACCGCTGTATGAATATTTCTGCGAGAGAATGAAACACGAGGGTGTTGCCGAAGTTCGGAAAGGGATATTCGGAGCGGATATGAAGGTGGAGCTGCTCAACGACGGTCCGGTGACGCTTGTTGTTGATACGGAGGAGCTGGCGAATTAGGAATGCGTAATTCAGACCGTGAAAAAACATAGTTATACAAAGCTGGGTTATTGTGAAGTGAAACGAGATAAGGGGTTTGCTTACTACCAAAAAGAATTAGAATGAATGGAGTCGTTGAAATGATAGATATAAAAACTCTCATGCTCGGGGAGCTGGGCGCAAACTGCTACATTATTACAGACCATGCAACGGGCGATACCGCCGTGATTGACCCCGGAGCGTTCGATCCGAGGATCGACGCTGCGCTCGAACAGATCGGCTATGACAAGGTGAAGTATATTCTGCTCACACACGGCCACTTTGACCATATCGGCGGCGTGAACGAAGTCGCTGCCAAAACAGGCGGAAAAGCAAAAATCGCCGTCGGCAAAGATGATCTGCCTATGTTAGGCGATTCCGTGAAAAATATGGCGTACCCGTTTTCTATGACGACTCTTGCGCCGATAAAGTGCGATATTACACTAAACGATAACGATAAGATAATGCTCGGCGAGAGCGAGATCACCGTGCTGTCCACTCCGGGACATTCAAAGGGTTCGGTGTGCTTCCTCTGCGGAGAGAGCCTTTTCACCGGAGACACGCTGTTCGCACGTTCCGCAGGCAGAACGGATTTCCCCGGAGGCAGCTATACGGAGCTTAAAGCTTCTCTGAAAAAACTTGCGGCGCTGAATGGCGATTATGACGTTTACCCCGGGCACGACAGGAAAACGACTTTGCAAAGAGAACGAGAGAGCAATTATTTTATCACCGGAGAAGATTATGACAGTATATATTAAGAACCATTCTTTTCACTACGAAACAGAAAACCTTGTACGGCTGTTTTTCCCGAACGAAAAGCTTGATATAACGCAGGACGTCTTGGAAGAACTCTCCGAGCCGTATATATACACGGAACTTAGCGACGAAAACGGCGGCCGCCTGATAGATATTTCTCTTAAGATCGGCAACTATCGGGACAGCGTATCGTGTACGTGCGATGATAACGACGACACGGAACTGCAGACCGTAATGCTGCTCTATGACATGCTTGTGCGCTTCACGGGGATAGAGCAGCCCTGGGGACTGCTTACAGGCGTACGTCCTGTAAAGCTGCTGCGCAAGCTTTGCGCCGAGGGCGGCTTTGATTACGCCGTCGAAAAATTCAGAGATGAATTCAGGGTGAGCGAAGAGAAGATAGCCCTGATAACCGAAACGGAGCAAAACGAGAGGAAGATAATCGAGCTGTCGGGGGAGAAGTCGTTCAGCCTGTACATCTCGATACCGTTTTGCCCGAGCAGGTGCAGCTATTGTTCGTTCGTGTCGGCTTCGGTAGAAAAAACAAAGCGTCTGATCGAGCCGTATGTCGGTCTGCTTTGCAGAGAGATCGAAGAAACGGCAAAGTACGCAAAAGAAAAAGGTCTGTTACTCGAATCGGT
>CADBRK010000194.1 GCA_902797065.1 uncultured Ruminococcus sp. | reverse complement strand
TGAGTAACATCAGCCGACGCCGATGCATTAGGCGCAGAACCCACGCCTGCTTCGTTAGAATATAATCCTCGCTTTATACCATACACCATGCACGATCCGCTGAGTCCGCCGAATATTGCCCTGAAATTGAACGCGTCCCGGAATATCAGCGAAAACGATGACGGAATATTTGTTACATGCGCAAAAATGATAACAAGAGACATGATAACATATCCGATACCCATAAACGGAACTATTTTTTCGGTAAGCTTGATTATTCTGCTGCCGCCGCCGAACAGACAAACTGCCGTAGCGCCTGCGAGAACCCCTCCGACGATCAGGGGAGTATAAGTGCTGTGGTAAAAACCGTACACCTCAAATGACGACTGAAGGTTGAACGAACACAGCAGATTAAACCCGAACGCATATGTAGCTATAAGAAAAATACAAAAAAGCACGGCAATAAACGGCTTTCCGAGAGCCTGTTCTATGTAGTACGCAGGTCCTCCGAAACAGCTGCCTTTTTTATCTTTTCTTTTGAATATCTGTGCAAGCGTACTCTCTATAAAAGCAGACGACGCGCCGATAATACACATAAGCCACATCCAGAAGCAGGCGCCCGGTCCGCCAAGGCATATAGCCGTAGAAACCCCGACAATATTGCCGGTGCCAACTCGTGAAGCGGTGGAAACCATTAACGCCTGAAAGCTTGAAACCTTTTGTTCGCCCGCAGGCTTTTCCATAATAAGGCGGCACGATTCACCGAACAGACGAAGCTGTACAAATTTTGTCCTGAACGAGAAAAACAGCCCTGCCCCCGCAAGAATAATGATAAGTATCGGATAATACATCACATCGTCGATCTTGTTCAGAACATCCATTATCGCTTTTACCATAATAACACCCCATCATAAAATATATATGTTTATTATAGCCGAAAACTATATGCCAATGCAATAACAATTTTGCTTTTCGCCATGGTTTAATTTATTATTCACTGAAAATCTTTTCCCGATAAATTGCAATTTACCGTAAGCTGATATATAATATATACAACAATAAAGAGAGGAGGTTGTGGCATGATCGAACTCGATCACCTTGAGCAGTATAAAGAGAATAACCGTATCGAAGCGAAGAAGGCTCTCGGAGGTTTGCCGCACAGCATATGGGAGACATACTCCGCATTTGCAAATACTCTCGGCGGTATAATTCTGCTCGGTGTTGAAGAATACAGAGATAAGACGCTGCATACTGTAAATCTTCCCGATCCCGAAAAACTTGTAAGAGAATTCTGGGCAATCGTGAATGACCGCAGCAAAACAAGTGCCAATATACTTTCCTCAAAGGACGTAACGATCGAAAATATAAAAGGCGATCATATAATAGTAATCAATGTACCCCGGGCGCAGCGTGATTTCAAGCCCGTGTATGTTGACGGCAGTCCTCTCAACGCATACCGCAGAGGCGGGGAAGGCGATTACAAATGTACAAAAGAAGAATATCAGGCAATGGTACGCGATTCGGCTGTGCAAACTCAGGATATGACAATTCTAAACGAAATGACTGCCGATGTGTTCAGCAAAGAGAGTGTGTACGCTTATCGCCGTCTTTTGTCAATATCCGGTACCGATAATACCCGTGATCACCTTGACGACGAAGATCTTCTTTTTCGGCTCGGGGCTGCAGGTATCGGCAGAGACGGGCAAATCCATCCCACCGCCGCAGGTCTGCTTATGTTCGGCAGGGAGTCCGACATTATCCGTGAATATCCTAACTACTTCCTCGATTACCGTGAGGAAAGCGGCAATAATCACCGTATTACATACCGCTTTCTATCGGCTTCCGGAGAATGGAGCGGAAATATATTTGACTTTTACACTCATGTTTACGACAAGCTGAATCATGATCCGCAGTTATTGCCGGAGAAATCCGATGAGTTTAACAGTGACTATAAAGCAGTTTTGAAGGCTGTGCGTGAGGCTCTTGCAAATTGCCTGATAAACGCAGATTACTGCGGCTGCGGAGGAATTACTGTTATCAGACAGCATGACAAACTCACGTTTACGAACCCCGGTGATTTTCGTATTGAAGCTTCCGCTGCAATGAACGGCGGATTTTCCGATCCACGGAACAGCATCATTATGAAGATGTTCAACCTTATTGATGTGTGCGAAGGCACGGGGAACGGCATACCTAATATATTCTATGTGTGGAAGAATCTCGGTCTGAAAGAACCAAAGATCACGCCGATTTACGAACCTAACCGCATTGAATTGTCTCTGCCGCTGACAAAACCCGATGATAATACAGGAGCATTAACAGACCGCATAAAAAAGTCAAACGGAAAATCGGCGATCCAGAAGGCTATGATAGTCGAGTACCTCACCGACCATGCAGACGCGTCTGTTGCCGAATTATCGGGACTTCTTGATGTCAAGGCTTCCCGTGTTAAACAACTGATCTATGAGCTGACAGATGAAAATATTGTTTCTCCTCAGGGCAAAAGCAAAAACCGACGATACAAACTTAAATCATAGCAGTGAATAGTGACAAATTTCTCGCAGTCTGAACCTCGGAAGTCGCTGCCAAGTTCGTCGGTAACTGCGCCTCGTGAACTCTCGCCACAGAGCATTGATATGCCCGTCATACCAATAACACCGCACAAAGGCATGACCCCTTGTGCGGTGTAATTATTTTCAGAATTCTTCGCGCCTTGTAAGGAAGGTATGCAGGAAATCCCCGAAAATAGGCTCCCATGCCGACTCGTGGTGTCTGTTTTCGAGAAGCACGACCTCGTTGAGTTTTTCAAGCGGATAGCACTCCGTAAGAATATCGTATGTTATCTCCGTGATCTCGTATATATCCTGTTCGAGCGGATCGCCTGCGCCCGTGTAGATATAGAGGTACGGCATATTATCGGTAAGCTTTGAGTTTATCCATTTCCTCAGATCATCGGGCGTAAACATCATCATGGCCGGAGAGAACACGCCCGCAGCACAGTATTTGTCGGGGTGAGAGAGCGACGTAAAAAAGCTCATCAGACCGCCCATCGAGCTGCCGCAGAACGCCGTGTTGTTCCTGCCCGTTTTAACGGGGAAGTTCTTCTCGATATAAGGCATAACGGTATTCACAACGAAATCATCGAAAACATCGCCCAGCGGTTTTACCATACCCTGCATCTGTTCGGGGATAATAATATCTCCGATACTTCCCGGAAGAAGATCGCATGTGCGCTTCATCGGGTTCATTTTTTCGGGATCGTCGTTATGTATGCCTACGATAACTGCGCCCTGTCCGCTGTTCTTTATCTCGTTGTCTACCGCTTTATGGGTACTCCAGCAGCCGAACAGCCCCTTCGCCATATCAAAGCAGTTCTGTCCGTCTGTCATATATACTGCGGGAAATGTTTCGCCCTCCTCGTGAGCGGGTACGTAAACACGTACGACTCTGTCGCCTTCGCCCGGATAGGGCAGTTTTATCTCGGTCAATTTGCTTTCTGTCATGGTTGTTCCTCCCTGTGATTTATTATTTATTCAGATATTATTATTGTATCAAACAAGTCGGACTTCTGTCAATATTTCTGGTAATCTCCTATAACAAAAACAGCAGGGGAATTTGATCCTCTGCTGTAATTTTTATGCCGTGACCGGCTCTTTCTTTTCTGTTTTCTCCGCTGCTTTTTTGCTCTCCTGTTCGGCGGTCTTCTTCGCAAGATTCTCCTTCGCAACGGCAAGCATGAGCTTTATTCTGTTCTCCTGGTTTACTCTCGGCGCGCCGGGATCATAGTCTATCGCCACGATATTCGCCCTGTCGTCCACGCTCTTGATCTTCCTTATCATGCCCTTGCCGTTGATATGATTAGGCAGGCAGCCGAACGGCTGTGTACAAACGATATTGCCGTAGCCTGTTTCGGTAAGCTCGAGCATTTCTGCGGTGAGCAGCCATCCCTCGCCCATCTTGCTGCCGTATCCGATAACGTCCTTTACGAGTGATTTTGTATGCGCGTAAGATGTCGGCGGCAAAAATCCGTAACGCTTCGTACTCTCGATAAGGCTTGCCTCAAGCTTTGTGAGATAATTGAACAAGGCTT
>CADBRK010000193.1 GCA_902797065.1 uncultured Ruminococcus sp. | reverse complement strand
GTACTCCGAAGCGCACCCCGATAAGCGTATCATAAAAATGGGTATCGGCGACGTTACTCTGCCGCTTGCGCCCGTTGTAGTCGAGGCTATGAAAAAGGCAGCCGACGAGATGGCGAGTAAGGAAACGTTTAAGGGATACCCCGAATATGAAGGGTATGATTTCCTCAGAGAGGCGATCAGCGGTTATTATGCTTCCTTCGGCGTGAATGTCGGTGCAGATGAAATATTTGTAAACGACGGCGCAAAGAGTGACTGCGGCAATATAGGCGATATATTTTCAAGTGACTGCACCGTGCTTGTTACAGACCCCGTGTACCCCGTTTATGTCGATACGAATATCATGTCGGGGCGAAAGATCGTCTATGCCCCATCTTCGCAGGAAAACGGCTTCTGCGCTATGCCCGATAAAAACGTTCACGCCGATATTATCTATCTTTGTTCGCCGAACAATCCGACGGGTGCAGCTTATACGGCAGAGCAGCTGAGAGAATGGATAAGATACGCAAAGGAGAACGACGCAGTTATTCTGTACGACGCGGCATATGAAGCGTTTATAACGGACGATCTCCCACGCAGTATTTTTGCCGTCGAGGGCGCAAGGGATTGTGCTGTTGAGTTTTGTTCACTCTCAAAGACAGCGGGCTTTACGGGAACACGCTGCGGCTACACCGTTATTCCGAAGGAGCTTGAACGCGACGGGCATAACATAGGCAAGCTCTGGTACCGCCGTCAGTCGTCTAAGTTCAACGGTGTATCATACCCCGTGCAGCGTGCCGCGGAAGCAGTATTCTCGCCCGAGGGTCAGCGTCAGACGAGGGAAAACATAGAATACTACAAGCGCAACGCAAAGGTAATAGCAGACACGATGGAAGCGCTCGGTATATCGTATACGGGCGGCAGGAATTCACCGTACATATGGATCACCTGCCCGAACAATATGGAAAGCTGGGAGTTCTTCGATTATCTTCTCGAAAATGCGAATGTTGTGGGAACGCCCGGCGAGGGCTTCGGAGAATGCGGCAAGGGCTGCATGAGGTTTACATCATTTGCCGATCACTCGGCGACAGTCGAGGCTATGGAGAGATTTTCCGCTGTGGTAAAAGAATTGCAGAAAAAAATGATGTAAGTGCTTGACAAATCAGTCGGGCAGGAGTATAATGACAATGTTGGAAAACGGCAATGACGTCGGAGCTTGGAGCTTGTGTCATTGCCGTTTTTTATTTTGTTTACTTGCGTTATCTGTAATGATACATCATTTTTTTCAAGGACAGCAACGGCGTTGTCGGAGATTGTAACAGTACAGTCTTTCGAAGTTCCGCTGCTGTTGTTTTTATTTGGGATATTCCGTGCTTTTGCACGTTTATATATATAAAGAGCAGCTCTGTACTATTAAAAAATTATTAAGAAAAGAAGTGTATTTATTATGTCAGATTCAAATGTAACGGTATTGTTCTCGGATGTCAATACCATGTGGACGCTTATCGGCGCGGCGCTCGTATTCTTTATGCAGGCGGGCTTTGCGGCCGTTGAAGCAGGCTTCACTCGTTCAAAAAACAGCGGTAACATCATTATGAAAAACCTGATGGATTTCTCCATCGGAACTCCGCTTTATTGGCTTGTCGGTTTCGGTATCATGTTTGGTACGCAGTCGGCTGTATTCGGCGGTCTTGACCTCTTTACAAGGGGCGATTATACGGCGATCCTGCCGGAGGGCGTTAACTTTGCTTCTTATTTTATCTTTCAGACAGTGTTCTGCGCTACGGCGGCAACGATCGTTTCCGGAGCAATGGCAGAACGTACAAAATTTTCTTCCTACTGTATTTACTCGGCAGTTATCAGCCTGATAATATATCCCGTTTCGGGTCACTGGATCTGGGGCGGCGGCTGGCTTTCTCAGCTCGGTTTCCACGATTTTGCAGGTTCGACAGCCGTTCATATGCTCGGCGGACTTTGTGCTTTGATCGGCGCAGCAATGCTCGGCGCTCGTATCGGAAAGTACGATAAAAACGGCAAACCGAAGGCTATTCCCGGTCATAACATTCCGCTCGGCGCACTCGGTGTGTTTATTCTTTGGTTCTGCTGGTTCGGATTTAACGGAGGCTCTACTGTTTCCATGACAAACGGCGGTGCGGAGCTTGCGTCAGTTGTATTTGTAAATACAAACCTTGCCGCTGCTACGGCAACACTCGCAACTATGTTAATCACATGGGTACGTTATAAGAAGCCCGATGTCTCGATGACGCTCAACGGCTCGCTTGCAGGTCTTGTGGCTATAACAGCAAGCTGTGACTGTGTACATACGTGGGCGGCAGCAGTGATTGGTATTATCTCTGCATTTGTTGTAGTGTTCGGAATCGAATTTGTTGATAAGGTTTTGAAGGTTGACGATCCTGTCGGTGCAGTCGGTGTTCATTTCCTCAACGGTCTTCTGGGAACGATACTCACCGGTGTATTCGCTTCAAACGACTGGCTCGCTGCAAACGGTCTTACAAGAGGCTACTTCCTCGGTATTCAGTGCCTCGGCGCAGTTTCGGTTATCGCATGGGGCGGCATTACGATCTCTGTAACATTCTTTATCATCAAAAAGACTATCGGTCTGAGAGTTACAAGAGAAGAGGAGCTGCAGGGTCTTGATCTTCCCGAGCACGGACTTGTCAGTGCATATGCCGACTTCCAGCCGATCTTTGCGACTATGTCCGCACCCGTAACGAATGCTCTTGCTGCTAATACAACCGCTCCGAAGGCTGATATTGACGAAGCTGTACCCGTTGTTCTTAAGACTCCGAAGACGGTAACGGCGTCCGATGTAAAACTGACAAAGATAGAGATATTTGTTCGTCAGGAGTGTTTCGAGTCGCTTAAGCAGGCTATGCTCGACATCGGTATTACCGGCATGACTGTCACGAACATTCTCGGCTGCGGCGTACAGAAGGGCAGACCGTCTTATTACAGAGGCGCAGTTCAGGAGATCACGCTCCACCCGAGAGTTCAGGTCGAGATTGTTGTCAGCAAGATACCCGTGAGAAAGGTTATCGACGCAGCAAAGAGCGTAATGTACACCGGTCACACGGGCGACGGAAAGATCTTCGTTTATGATGTTGAGAATGTAATAAAGGTACGCACCGGCGAGGAAGGCGTAGACGCATTGCAGGATGAGGAGCAGTATTGATATTACGCAGGCGGTTGTTATTCTGAAAATCGTTGAAAGCGATAATGACAGCGACAACCCGAAGTCGTCCAACACCGATAAGCCAATAGAAGTCGTACTTTTCGGCGACGTAAACTGCGATGTTGAAGTTGACTCTGCGGACGCACTCGACGTTCTCCGTTACAGCGTACAGCTTTCGGCAAACCGGTAACAAAGAACGCGGTTTAAATTCACACACAAATGTACTAACAGTATGTTATCACCCCTCGCAGTTCCGGTTTTACTGCGGAATCGGAGCTGAGAAACAGCTAAACTTACAGTAAAAAATATTCTCTCTTGCCGATGTGCGTCAAGCAATTGACTCTGCACCGACACAATTGTATACATAAACAAAAATCTCAAGCAATTGGATGCTATGTCCTTTTGTTTGAGATTTTTTTCTTTTTTGGCACTCTCTTTCGACATATTTCTAAAAGAGGATAGTATATGTTTTAACCATATAATGGCAAGAATGCCAATGTACGAATGATAGTGATAAAAAAGCAGTTCTCGGTGATGCTTTTTATCGTTATATTCGGAATTTATATACTAAAACTAAGCGCATCAAGGGTGAGGTAACAGCAAATGCAGATTTTCATGGTTTGCCTGTTTATATCCTCTACTCTTTTTGTGCTCTGTTTTTTGTTCTCCATGTTACTTCACTTTTGACAAATTTGGGCAACGAAATTTGTTGTAAGTGAGGTATTAAAATGAAGAGAAAGGTATTTAAGGAGACACTGACTAAATCGAGTGCCGAAGTTGCGCCGTCAGTTTCTCAGGCAAATTGTTCGAAAAATCTGCAGGATATGTAAACAATCACTGCCGCTAGGAAATTCATCCAAGCGGCAGCGATTATTCTTTATTCCGAAACAGTGTTAGTGCATTATTCTCATCGCATAATCCAAGTATTATGTCTTTAGGATCGCTATAGCCATGTTCTTTGATCTGCTTTTGAAGCCAGATCGTATCCAGCCCCATTCGCTTAAGGTTTTCATCAAGTATTCTGCCGTCCATTATTACTTCCGTCCGGATCGAAGCCACAGCAGGTGATAAGTTGATATCCTCCGGATTAACGGGACGTTTCGTGCTTACCAGCAAAATAGTCAGCTTTCCGTTGCATTCAAATATTGCAGTCTGAATATCGGAAAGATCAAAATATCCCTCTTGTCGGCACATCATCAAAAACTCGCTCAATTCCAGCTTTGCCTTTTTCATATTGTTTTTATATATCATCCCGCTATTCATTATTATTGTTGGAGTACCGTTGATTTTTTTTCTCGACTTCGGGAATTTCTCGGTTATTATACTCAGCAATACAGTTATCAAGCCGTATACTATCATCGATATCATCGGCTTCCACCACGGACTATCAAGAGTTGTTGCAAGCTCTGCTGCAATAGAACCGATCGTTATACCGGTAATATAATCAAAAAGATCGAGCTGAGACATCTGCTTATGACCTATAAATTTTGCAATGATAAACAAGACTGCTGCTGAGACTATCGACAAGACTATGACTTTAAGAATTTCCATATTATCCTCGGCTTTGTTTTTTTGATAATTAAAAATGTATTTTTCCAAAGGCAGATTTGTGAAATGGGAATAGATCATATACATCTGAACAACGTATACAATGGACATATCTGCCCCATTACATTTTTGATCGGAGTAATATCAAATATTGATCACCAATTATATTTTGTGTACGGCTCATGATTTTATTCTGAACGTAATAAATTAAATTTTCACTATGATTGCTGTTATATAAATCATTCTAAAAGTACAAAAAGCCCACGATTCGGGTTTAAATAATCTGCAAAGTTTAAGATATGACGATGGTTACGATTCTCTCAAAAAAATCATCCGAACAGATAAGCTCGGATGACGTTAATTTGCTATTCATATGATATATAATCATTTTTTGAATTTCAAAGCAAAGACAATACCAAACGCAAGAAAGACACATGATATTCCGAGCATAATAAACGCAGCAGCATTTTTTTGCGGAAGCATTCCGTTCATTGAGGGCAT
>CADBRK010000192.1 GCA_902797065.1 uncultured Ruminococcus sp. | reverse complement strand
GCTTGAAAGACGTTTCCAGCCCGTCATGGTCGGCGAACCGTCGCAGGAGGAGTCTATAACCATACTCGAAGGACTCCGTGACAAGTACGAGGCTCACCATAAGGTCAAGATAACCGACGAGGCTATCAAGGCCGCCGTAACGCTGAGTTCGAGATATATTGCCGACAGATACCTCCCCGATAAGGCGATAGACCTCATCGACGAGGCGGCGTCACGTGTACGTCTTAACGCATACACTGCGCCCGATGATCTCAAAGAAATCGAAAACGAGATAGCCGCACAGGAAAGCGAGCTTGAAAGCGCAGTCAATTCACAGGAATTTGAACGCTGCGCTCAGATCAGGGATAAGATAAAATCACTCAAAGAGAAGCTTGAGAATGTCAAAAAGGAATGGAAAGAGAAAACAAACAGTATTTCGGGACAGGTGACAGCCGAGGATATTGCGAATATCGTTTCCATGTGGACGGGTGTTCCCGTAGTGCAGCTTACGCAGGAGGAGAGCGAAAGACTTCTGAAGCTTGAGAGTATTCTCCACGAAAGAGTGATCGGGCAGGACGAAGCGGTAACGTCCGTCGCAAAGGCGATCAGACGAGGCAGAGTAGGACTTAAAGACCCCAAGCGCCCGATAGGTTCGTTTATCTTCCTGGGACCGACGGGCGTAGGCAAAACAGAGCTTACCAAAACACTTGCGCAGACAATGTTCGGCACGGAGGACGCTATGGTACGGCTCGATATGTCCGAGTACATGGAGAAGCATACCGTCGCAAAGCTTATCGGTTCACCTCCGGGATATGTCGGCTATGACGAGGGCGGTCAGCTTACAGAAAAGATTCGCAGAAAGCCGTACTCGGTAGTGCTGTTCGACGAGATCGAAAAGGCTCACCCCGATGTGTTCAATATGCTGCTGCAGATTCTTGAGGACGGCAGACTTACCGATTCTCAGGGCAGAACGGTGGATTTCAAGAACACGGTCATTGTCATGACCTCGAATGTCGGCGCGTCGATGATAACCGAAGCCAACAAGCGCGGAACGCTCGGCTTTGCAAACAGCGACGAAACAAAGGCTGAGGAAAATATCAAAGAGATCGTGCTCGACGAGCTTAAAAAGGTATTCAAGCCCGAATTCATCAACCGTGTAGACGATATTATCGTGTTCAACAAGCTTAGTCACGACGATATAAAGAAGATCGCCGGAAATATGCTCGGTACGCTTGCGCAGAGACTCAAGGATATGGAGATCACCATAGAGTTTACGGACGCCGCAGAGGATAAGCTTGCCGACGAGGGTTTCGACGACACATACGGCGCAAGACCACTGAGAAGAACGATCCGTTCAAAGATCGAGGACGCTGTAAGCGAGAAGATCCTTGACGGAAGCATCGCAAAGGGCGATAGTGTGATCTGCGATTTTGCCGACGGAGAGTTCGTGTTCAACAAAGCGAAAGAGTAAAACAAAACTGCCGCAGGAGAATTCAAAAGTTCTCTTGCGGCGTTTCTTTACATATGTTGTAATATTTCGTCAAAAACCTTAGCGGCTGTCTCCTGCTTGCTAAGACACGGCAGCTCGGTAATACTGTCCTTTGTAATGATCGTAACGACGTTGGTGTCCGTTCCGAACCCTGCGCCCGCCGTTCTTAGACTGTTTGCGCAGATCATATCGAGATTCTTGCGTTCAAGCTTGCGCTTTGAGTTTTCCACAAGGTTTTCCGTCTCCATGGAAAAGCCGCAGAGGAACTGAGTCGTTTTTCTTCTGCCCAGCTCGGCTAAAATATCGGGATTCCTTTCAAACTCGACGGTCATATTGCCGTCGGATTTTTTTATCTTGTTGTCGGATACGCTCACGGGGCGGTAATCAGCTACGGCAGCGGCTTTGACGACGATGTCGCATTCCCCGAAGCGTGATACGACTTCGCTGTACATCTCACGGGCGGTATTAACTTTCACGACGTCCACGAACATGGGCGGTTCAATATCGGCGTGGGCGGTCACAAGAGTAACGTCTGCGCCGCGCAGCATGGCATTCTCCGCAAGGGCATAGCCCATTTTGCCCGTAGAGTGGTTTGTGATAAAGCGTACCGGGTCAAGCGGCTCACGTGTTGCGCCTGCGGTCACGAGGACTTTTTTGCCCTGCATATCCTTTTCGTATGCGCATTCTCGGAGTATATATGCGAGCAGTACGGATTCGTCGGGCATTCTGCCGTCGCCCGTATCGCCGTTTGCGAGCATACCTCTGTCGGGGGTAATTATCTCGTACCCGTAAGAAGCGAGCTTTTTGATGTTATCCTGCACGATCGGGTTATGGAACATATTGTGATTCATAGCAGGCGAGACGATCTTTTTGCATGTACACGCCATAACCGTGGTGGTCAGCATATCGTCCGCGATGCCGTTTGCGATCTTCCCGATGACATTTGCGCTTGCGGGGGCGATCATAACTACGCTTGCTTTTTTTGCCAGTGCGACATGCTCCACGCTGTACTGAAAATTCCTGTCGAATGTATCAATAAGGCATTTGTTGCCTGTCAGACTTTCAAATGTGATGGGGTTAATAAAGTTTACGGCATTTTTAGTCATTAACACCTGAACATCCGCATGAAGCTTTTTGCACATTCTTGCGAGGTTGGCGATCTTGTACGCGGCAATACTTCCGCTTACGGCGAGAACGATGGTTTTTCCTGTCAGCATTTCGGGTACTCCTTTTTTACGATATACTGTTATTTTACCAGAAAATGTCCCGCAATACCATAGCTTAAGCAAATTTTAACGTAATTCTAATGCAAAAACTTTCGGCAGGTCTTTTCATTTTGCCCGATTTCTGATATAATAGAGAAAAATTTTATCAATGCATTTTACAACCGAAAGGAGCATTTTTATGGTATGTCCCAAATGTAATACAAACAATCCGTACAACAGCACATTTTGCGCCGGGTGCGGCGCGCCTCTGATCGATTCCGAGAAGGCGCAGGCAACGATTGCAGATGCGTCCAACAATTACGGAGCGACAACCGCCAACACAAATCAGAATTATTATCAGAACTCGCCGTACAATACCAACTCGCAGTATCCTATCTATTCGAGCCAGGATAATCAGGCGATGAACAGCCAGCCCTATCAGCAGAACATGGTAAACTACGGGGCTTACAGCGATCCGGACGAGGGTCATGTGTCTGTACTGGCGTGGCTGGGAATATCCCTTCTGCCGATCATACCGGTACTGGGTCCTCTTGCGCAGCTTGTGCTCTATTTCATATGGGCGTTCGGCGGTACGCAGAAGCGTTCTCTGAGGAATTATTCTATCGCAATGCTGATACTTGCGGCGGTGGGTATTGTTTTCACGATATTGTTCTTTGTTTTCATGGGTACGGCATTTACGGAGTTTATGGAAGAATTCGCCGAAGAGATGGAAAGCATGGAGTATTGATGCGGAGCGTAGTACAAAGAAAGAGATGTCGGTTATGCCGGCATCTTTTTTGCCGGTGAGCGCAGGGCAAAGTCGTCAACTTAAGGCTTTTCGGTTGTAATTTTACTGAAAACCTAAAAATATCGAAATAGCTTCCACTTATTTTTGAATAGGTTACAAATATTATTCATTCTTCAATCTTAAGTTTTCAGTCTTCAGTTTACGACATTTGCGATAGGGGAGAAGTTCAGGAACGAGATGCAGCAGAAGCAAATGATGATGAATGATTTTGCTGCGCTGATGCAGTCAAAAGCAATTCCTTTTTCAATATGGTGATTCCGGCAGCGAGTCGCTTTTAAAAAAATATTATTCGGGCATAGCCGTACTCAGAGCGGCATATGCCCGATTTTTTTGATGAAGTTGACAGCCCGTTATTGATAATGTGTACTTTTGTGGGCTTGAAGTTTGTGACTGTTTGTAAGTTAATGATATTAAAGGAAATATCTCAAAAATCGGGAGTCGAATTTGTGTACTTTTTGTGTCTGGAAGTATGTTTCTGTTTGATTTTTTATATATGTAGAAGCTTTTTGTGTACTTTTTGTGTCTGTCGGTATGTTTTTGTTTGTTGTTTTATATATGTAGAAGCTTGCCGTTTTTTTGATTGAAAACGGTGGAATGTGTACTTTTTGTGTCTGGCGGTATGGTTCTGTTTGGTTTTTTATATATGTAGAAGCTTGCCGTTTTTTTGATTGAAAACGGTGGAATGTGTACTTTTTGTGTCTGGCAGTATGTTTCTGTTTGTTTTTTTATATATGTAGAAGCTTGCCGTTTTTTTGATTGAAAAACGGTGTAAAGACAGTATTTTTGGTCAGGGGGTATCTGATATGAAAAAAACGTTTCGTTGTTTTATCTTTTATATTGTTACGATGATTTTAAGCTCCTTCATGCCGTGGACGAACCACGCAGATGATCAGCCGGTCTTGATCTCCAAATTGTTTTTTGGTATCAGTGATCTGCGTGACGTGTTAGAGTATAATATGGAAGCAGGCAATTTTGAGATCGCTACACCTGTGAATCCGATCCTTCTTTTGCTCTTGTTATATTCGATCGCAAGGGCAATTCTATGGTATGCGTTGGATCAACACCAGTTGCCCCAAGATGAATTTTATTCGGACAGGCTGGACCGCGCTCTTGAAGATGCTTTTGACGATAGCCTTTTGTTTTCAGACGGAAACTTAAACACGAATTATTTTGCGAGAGCTTTGACGTTATTCTTCCAAGAAAACTTTGTGATGAGTATTTCTGCGGCGTTGACACAGCTTATGATATTTATGAATCAAAATATCTCGGCTGACACTCCGTATCAGAAACTAATTGCTCTCGGAGTAACACCTGTTCTGTTCGTTCTAAGTGTTCCGGTGCTGCTTTATACACTCCTCTATGCCGGGAGCATAAAGATTGGGTTGTGGTTATATTCATTGATTAATTGTCTGGTTTCATATTTAGTATCGCAAGGTGCAATTAGTTTGGGTATAGGACATTTCGTAATGTTCCTCTATAGCATTGCATGGGTAGCAGTGAGTTTTGTAATACTAAATATCATCGCAAATGTAGGGTCGGTGATTAGCACTGAGACATTTGGAAGTCTATCAATGGTTTGCCCTCAAATTCTGCTGGAACTCATTATAGCGGGTATTGGATTATTACTTGAAAAGATATATGACAGTTTTGACGTTATTATTAAAATTGTGGTCAGGGCTATATTGATTTTAGTCATCGTATGGACTGTAATAGAGTACCTCTATATGTTTCGCATTATCGGGTGTGATATAGTTAGTATCTCACACTGGTTAAGCGCAGTAACAGAGAAGATAACAGAGAAGATAGAGATTTTAACAGGTACATTCATAGCATTCTTGATCAACGTATTATATGGCGTTACTATGTCTCTGTCAGCGTTTATTTCAAAAGTTTTGGTAAAGGTCTTCACGTTTATGCTGTAATGTAAAATACATATATAGACAGAAAAAGAACTCATTTGTTTTTTGCGAAATGTGCGTGGGGGAGATTTCTGTTTTTCTGTTTTGCGTAGCTGCATAAATAAAGCCCTCGTCGTGTAGCAAGGACTTTCATGATTCATTAATTGATACTGTGCAAAAACATAGTTGAAATATATTAAATACTCCCTCCGTCACTTGACCGCTAAAGCGCTCAGTGACACCTCCCTCAACGAGGGAGGCAATAAAATCCGCATAAAATGCGGCAAAAACAAGGCTCCTTCAAAGAGGGAGCTGTCAGCTATGCTGACTGAGGGAGGGTAAATAGATAGGACGGTAAAGCTGTTTTTTACGTTCTCGTTGACTTTTTGCACAGTCTCCATTCTTCATTCTTAAGTTTCCGGTCTTAAGTTGACAACATTGGAGCGCGTCGATAACAGGCAAGAAGAGATAAATAAAGCCCTCACCGTGAAGCGAGGACTTTATACTTGTTGAAATTCCGAAACAACTATTTCGCTAACTCGTTATATATATCTTCGGTTTTTATATTTCCGTAAAGAGAAGTAAATGACATATCATCTGCGTAGTATATACTTTGACCTGCATTTACGGGAACATAATGCATTTTCTCTGTCAGAATAAAAATATATCGTTTGTCTGCCTGTGCATCTATTCGATCAACGACAGGTATCATTCTGTCGCCGCCGAGAGCCGTAAGCTGCTCGTCTACCATCCGGTCTCTGATACCGCCGAAAGAATATATTTTTATATACTCCTCCGAATTAATATCGCCTTTGCAGATCTCTTCTGTTTTCACGGTATATACAGTAAAGAGCGTACCCATGCGCCAACCGTCGGGAGTTGTAAATTCTGCCATAGGGTCTTCGCCGATCGGCGGAGCTTCAAAACCTATACTTTCTACTGTTCCGATTACAACCGCCTGCGAATCGTCTATCAGCCGAGTAACGCTGTCATACCCCTTCTCATCATTGTCTGCGTCGTAAAACACATCGGGATCATACCAGACTTCAGTATCGGTCGCTGTATCCGGGTCGTACGGGTCACTCTGTGCCGAACCGCTCGGAGTACTTGAAACGTCGTTTTGGGATTCTGCGATTTTAGATACCTCCGGAATCTGTGATCTGTCTACCGAAGGATCAATGTCCGATGATGCATCTGCGGTTGAATACGTCCGAGATGATACCCACATATTACTTGACTCGTTATCTGCTGCCGACGACTGTTCTTCAGATGTGTTCCGGCTGTTTTCGCCCGACGATGTTTCCGTTTTTTTTGAATTGTTGTTCCCGGCAGAAGATGTATTTCGGGAAGAAGCATATTCGCTCACGGCTGTTGAATTTTCCGCTTTGGAAGACTCGTTAGATGTATTTCGGGAAGAAGCATATTCGCTCACGGCTGTTGAACTTTCCGCTTTGGAAGACTCGTTATCGGAGAAACCCGAAGTAAGCCCGGCTGTTTTTGAATTGTCATTTTCTTTGATTTCAACATCAATGTTGTTGCTGAAAATTGGTTTTCCGGCAGTGATGCGATCGAAACCTCCGCTTACAAAAACCGCTGTCGTTATTGCGGCAGCAATGGCAAAAACAGACACGCACGCTGCCGTTTTTCTTCTCAAAGCGCTCTTTCTCTTTAAAATCAGCTCGCTTCTTTCAAAAGCTGCCGATAAAAGCTCGTCATTACTCTTCATACTTAAAGCCCTCCTTTTCAAGCTCTGCTCTCAAAGATTTTTTTGCACGGTAAAGCAAGTTTTCTACCTGACGATTGGTCTTGTGCATGATCTTTGCTATCTCACCGTTACTGAAATCTTCAAAATATGATAAATATAAGACACGGGCGTATTCGGGATTGATTCGATACAGCCCCTTGTGAACGATAACGGCATTTTCTGCCCGGAAATGGCTTTTCAGCATATCCTCATCTGAAATCGCTGCCTTTTCGGCTGATTCGATCGGGAGTGTTGCCGGCATCTTATGATCTCTCATGTAGTTTTTTGCAACATTACCGGATATTGTGTACAGCCACGTTTTGAAAGAACTGCCGCCCCTGAAAACGGGCTTTTTGACTATCAGCTTCACAAGCACTTCAATAAGAATATCCTCCGCTGTATCAACCGAACCGCAAAATCCTGCAAGCCACAGAATAAGCCCCTCTCGATATTCGTTCAAAACATCGGAAAGTCCTTCCTTATCACCGTTTAAAAAATCCCGGTATCCCGCTTCACCATTATTCATCACTACACCTCCGTTTGTTATCGGAAGGATAAACTCGATATGCGTCTCAATACCGCGTATGTAAAAAAACTTTGGACGGTATTTTTCGCAGACACTCGCCTGTCTTCCTTGATATTAAGTACTCCTGCAGCAGCCTTTACTTATTAGACACATTTTTTCTTCGGAACTCTCACCTGCAATGAAATATTTTTAAACGAGGAGCTAAGCTCCAACAAGCTCGCTTGATTGGAGCGAGCGACGACGTCAACAAACGTCGGGGAGCTTTAGCTCCTTCG
>CADBRK010000191.1 GCA_902797065.1 uncultured Ruminococcus sp. | reverse complement strand
GATAGTAGACTGTTCCGTCATTCATTATTACGCGGCAGCTGCCGTCTGTTATATTATCCGATTTAAAGCATGGAGAATGATCTGTAAAATCGCCCGTCAGGTTGTCGGGATTAGTGCCTGTTTTGTCCGCAGAGCATTGACCGTACAGATATGCGCCCACGGGAGTCAGTTTGAAGTTTACTTTGTCTGCAATATCGCTTGCAATATCCGGAGCATTTTCTGCCGACAGGTCAACGCTGATGAAGCTGTCCTCACTGTAACAAAGATCATAGCTTATCTCAAAGGGAAGATCGATCTTCTGCCAGTGAGCTTTGCAGTAATATCTGACTCCGCCGTTGTCGATAACCCAGAAGTTGTTTTTTTCTATATCCTCGTCACCCCATGTAAGATTATGTTCCCTGACAAGCTCCTCGGATTTATTATTGCTTTCGTCTATGAAATCTTCGGTGACTTCGTTCAGACTCTTTGTAAGTTCTTCGGAGTCATATATTTCGTCAACCTGATATAACTGGAATGTCGAGTTGTTGACCGTCATTCTTCCGCCCTGAAGGTCACCTTCCGAGACAATAGTTTCGAGATAATAAATTATAGAGCTGTTGTTGTCGGTGATGTCAAACATAAATGACTCTCCGGCAATTACGCTGCTGCCGTCTTTGCTTATGTGTTCGCTTGTAAAAGGCTGTTTTTGATATTCAACAGGAAACGCACGGTCACAGTCGATAACGGGGTTGCCGTCTTTCTTTGTGATCTCGATAGCCGAGTAGAACTTCTTTCCGTCACCGGTAACGCCCAGCAATTTTACATCAAGCGTGGGATCGGTGCTGCTTGCCGTAATGTTTCCCCCGTCATAAAGACCCAAAGCGTTGAGATTGCTCTCGCCTGCCATCATTTTTCCGAATATTGCCTGAATACTGCCCGAGGCGAAAGCACCTATCGTGCCTGCTGTAAGTAAAACTGCGGCGATAAGCAGTGTGAGGAACTTCTTGCTGATGTTTTTGCCTGTCGATTTTTTACCGCTTCCGTGAATGTGCATAAAAACTTCTCCTTTTATTTTGTCGATGTCAATGTCGGTGTACTCGTTCTCGCTGATATTGATGTTCATTACTTCGTCGTCAAGTTCGCTTAAAACTGTTTTGAATGTCGTTTTCATATCGTAAAACTCCTTTCAATCAATTCTTTCTTAATCTTTTCTCTTGTTCGCCTGAGCTTGGACTTTACTGTATCGATATTGAGCTTCATGCCGTCTGCGATCTGCGAAACAGTCTGTGAGTAAAAGTAATATCTGATAAGTATATCCTTGTCGGGCATTTTGATCATAGCGATGATCTCGCGAAGCACTTTGTGAATATCCTTTTTTTCCGTTTCGTCTTCTATCGAAAAATCATCCTGAGGATCGTAGTTGTCTATGTTGAGTATGCTGCTGTTCTTGTTGGATGTTATCTTGTTAAGCGCTCGTGTACGGGCGATGGTACATAAGTATCCTTTGAGTTTGCCTTCCTGTACCTTTTCGGCGTTATTCCAGAGCGTTATAAACACATCGGATACGGTTTCCTCTATATCTTCTTTAGAAAGACTGCCTTTTGACGTGTTATAGATAACCGTTGCGGCCAAACGGGAGTATTGATCGATTATCTCGGATAATGCGCTTTCATCATGCCTGTTGAGTCTTTTTTCAAGACTATCCTTCATTGAGATCACCTCTTTGTTTTTTATTGAAGTACCGTCGGAGCGGTTTAATGCAGCATTTTGAACTTCTGTTAATTATAACAGATGATTTCCGAGTTTGGGTGCAATTATTTTAAAAAAATCGAAAAAAATATATTTGTTGAATTTTCTGTGGCTGAGAGAGTATTTCTGCAAAACTCTTGACAAATCGTCGATACAGTGCAATAATTAGTAGTATGTTTTTAAAGGAGTGAATGAAATGACAAACGAATACTATCAGGATCTGGATAAGAAGTATATTTCAAATACATACAAGAGACAAAATGTTGTCCTTGCAAGGGGCAAGGGTTCGACAGCTTACGATGTTGAAGGAAAAAAATATATCGACTTTACTTCGGGCATAGGTGTAAACAGCCTTGGTTTCTGCAATGAAAACTGGGTTTCCGCCGTTGCGGCGCAGGTGTCGACTATTCAGCATACATCGAATATATTCGTATCTGTTCCCGATACGGTTCTTGCAGAAAAGCTCTGCAAAGCTACGGGGTACAGCAAGGTG
>CADBRK010000190.1 GCA_902797065.1 uncultured Ruminococcus sp. | reverse complement strand
ATTCCGAATACGACATACATTGATTACCCCGTGCTTGAACATAAGGGCGATAATGCCGCAGGTCAGTTTTATCTCTGGAGAGACTACACAGGTGCGCCGTCAAATTACGGTTCACTGTTTATAGACTATCGCTGCGAGGACAGCATAGATTCAAAGAATGTTATCATTCACGGTCATAATATGGATAACGGAATGGTATTCCATCAGCTGTTGAGTTATCCTGATATTAATTTCTACAGGAAAGCACCGATCATGCAGTTTGATACGCCCGAATACGACGCAGACTGGAAGATCATCTCTATATACAAAACGAATACGCTCGGAATACACGGAGAGTTCTTTAATTATCTCAGAGGTACGTTTGACTCGGAAGAGGACTTTATGGACTTTGTGTATAATACCATGGAGAGGTCGCTTATCGACACGGGCGTAACCGTAAACGAAAACGATCAGCTTCTTACGCTTTCGACGTGTTCATATGAATTCACCGAATTCAGAACGGTTATAGTTGCAAGACGTGTACGCAAGGGAGAAAAATCCGAGGTCGATGTTAACAAAGCCGTTTATAATAACGATTCCGTATGGCCGCCCTGCTACTATGCACGAAACGGCGGAGTGAGAAAGGAACTCACAAACTTTGTGACAGCGTGCAAAGCGAACGACACCCCGTGGTATGACGGCGATTATAAGCTCGACGGAGTGGACTTCAGAAAGGTAAAGGATTCCGATACCGAGGAGGACACAGACAGCGAGGAAGAAGAGGAAGAAGAGGAAGAGGAAGAGGAACAAGAGGAAGAAAGCCAGGAGGAAGAGTCTCACGAGGAGGAATCTCACGAGGAAGAATCTCACGAGGAGCCTTCAAGCGAAGAATCACACGAGGAGGAATCACACGAGGAAGACTCTTCGAGCGAAGAACCCTGGTCGGAACCCGATCCGAGCAGTGATGAGACGCCTTCTCAGGAAGAACCCGCAAGCAGCGAGGAGGAATCCTGGTACGAACCGCCGGAAGAATCCACCGTTGTGGAAACTCCCCCGGAAGATACGCCTTCCGATGATACCACCACTCCGGAATAAATATTATCACTAAGGGAACGTACTGTATGCGTTCCCTCTTTTTTTGCGAAAAGCATAATAAAAAAAGTCTCCGCATGAGGGAGACTCTTTTAGTATATCGATAAAAAATAACCGCTGTCTTAGTCCGTAAAATTTGATACGATCTCAATTCCGAAAACTCTCAGACAGTATTCAAGTTTACCGGTTATAGGATGAGTATATGCATCGAAGGAATAGCCCAATCCCTTATAGTGATGAGAATCGCCCATGGTATCAACGCAAAAAATCGGTGTATGATTAAGCCTATCCACCGTTACCCAATCGGCGATAAAGGCGCTTACCCATAAAAACAGAATAGCGATCAGCACACATATTATGATTTTTGCTGCTTTGGATATAGTCATGGTATTTCCTCCGTTTCTTACAGTTATTAATATTCTGTTAAACAAGCAGCCGAATTACAACAAGTTCGCTTTATTGAAGCAGGCGAAGAGCATCGCCTGAATACGTGTATATGCAGCTGCATTTGTTATTCTGATTTTTTTAATAGTATTCCGGAACCGTTCCGAGCTATAATATCATATCCTTCAAAAGAGTATTCCGTGTATTTTTGATAAATAAACTTTGAATTTTTTACACAGTTATCCGAAAAGCCCTGATAATACTGTATTCCGATTCCGGGAGCTAAATTGGAAATAAAAGCGAAGGAATAATCATCAATAGCAATTGTATTATCCCAAGGAGAGTCTGCGTCTTCCGTATATTCTACCAGAGAAGCCAGATCACTGACATCTGTGGATAATCCTCCGATTCTCAGGGCGTTTGAATCCCAAAAAGAATATGAGAGTACTGCCCCGACAGCTGAAAAAAGAAGAAGAGCACAAATTTCTTTAATCATATGTGTGTGATGACAATAAATCAGATAGAAGAAACATCCCCATAGTATGGGAGACAGCAATCTGAAGTCTCTGTAATCATTGCAATTATAACCCAAAATATTTGCACATAAAAAGATAAACAGTACGGCACTCAGTGATAGAAAAGTGTAATCGACGGTTTCTTTTTTAATGATTTTTGGAATTAAACCATTATTGCGAATAACAAAAAATGAAAAGAATACACAACTGCACAGTGTTAAAAGGTAACTGATTCTGAAAGTCTTTTCACCGATACTTCCTGTTGGTATTACATAGTATCTGATATTGGTGGCTGTACGTTGTAAAACCATATCTGCTTTTTGGGAGATGGTGTACGAGTCATAATCAATCCCTCTGGTTACAACATACGGCGACGTGAAGTGATCTGTAAAGGCTTTTGCTGTTACAAAACAAATACATATCATTATTAAGAATAATAATGCCCGTTTTTTCTTTAATTTGCCATTGTCATCTTTTCTGAATAAAAAGGAAAAGAGCAATATAATGTAAGTGAATCTTACACAGGCCATTATGATTATCAGGAATACTAAAAGCAGCCGGTTTGAATTGTTTTTTTGTTTCTGATAATAAATGCATAAAGAAACAAACAACACAACAAGCGCATAATTTGCTGTTTCCGTCATAGATGAAGCTGCATAAAGCAAAATGCCCGAAAACATAAAATATGATATGGAGAGCAAAATGCTTGTAAAAATATCCGGCTTGGCAATTACAACAAAAACTATAAATGAAAAAACCATCCAAAGCGTATTACATATTAAAATTGAGTTTGAACCCCAGCCAAACAAAGAAAACAATCCGTAAAGGATCAGAGAAGTTATTCCGTGTCCGCCGAGTTTTCCGAAACTGCCTGTAACTTCATAGTATCCGGTGTAACCGATGTCTAAACCATGTGCGGAGGTGTTCTTGCTGATTATCCAATAGTCAATTTCGTCGCTCCACAACGGATGAAAATAGAATACATTTTGTTTTGAGATTAATCCGATTACCGCTAACAGAATAACAGGCGAGAAGATGAGGATAATCCAAAAAACTATATTTAATGGTCTGATACAATGAGCGGAATTAGAATCAGATATTTTGCGTTTCATAAGATTACTTTCCTTTCCGATACCGAAAACAAAGATGAGATACTGCGATCATTCAGAACTCTGAATACAGGCTTTGAGAAAAGTCAGAGAAAACGTAAAAACTGCTTTTCCGTCCGATTGAATTGAAAATTTACCGAAGAGTTTTAAAACGAAAATGATATTATGCTCCTATGCGCACCTTACAATCCTTCTGTGCAAGCTTATCTATATCAACAATGCCGTTGTACTCGAATATTATCACTCTGTCCTTATGCATGAGAACGGAAACATCGCCGAGGCTTTCGAGCTGAGATACAAACCTGATCACGGTATAGGAGCAGTTGTCACGCTGAGTATCAAGTATCTTTATGCAGTACGGCACAAGATAGGCACTGAGATCGGTAACCGTTTCTACGGTGGGGCGGTACTCGTTATCGGTGTAATTCATGTCGCCTCTCTTCTCCGAAAACTCTGTAACATAGCCGTACAGGATCTTTGCAAGAACGTCCTGCTGATTTTTTACTATGTAATCATATGCGGCTTCATGCTTTTTCTCAGGTTTGGAGGTCTTTCCATTTGAACCGATAACCAGATATATCGGATCGTCGCTTGCAAAAAAACCTTTCCAAGATTCAAGCTCGATCGTTCCCATCAAGCTTCCGTTGTCATACTCCATGTCCTTTAACATATCTTTTCTTCTCCTTAAAACTTTATCACTCTATATTGAGACAAATGTCTCTGTATGCTTCTTCGGTTACCCATACGGAAACCGATCCGCCGTCAACATAAAATTCTGCGTTGCCGTCTTCATCAACGGTAACTGGTGTATTGGTGAGGTCCATAGCGTTGTAAAACAGCTTGCCTGCCCAATGCTTTCCCACAAACATTACTTTAGAGCCGCATTCAGCATTAGTCATCAGTACGGCTACACACGAAAACGCATGTTCCCAATCGCCGAGACGCACGAATCCCACAACGGAATCATCGTCAAAGTAATCTTCCTGCTCGCCGTATGCGTATTTCTTTCTGATATATACCAGCTTCTTCAGCGACGGCACAGCGGGGATATTATCGTTGGGTATACCGTAATAATCGCCGTAGAATACGCACGGCAAGCCCTGCGCTCTGAGCAGTATGATAGCATAGGCTATCGGTTTGAACCATGTCGGTATAAACGAATACAGCGACTGCCCGGGCTGAGTATCGTGGTTGTCTACAAATGTTACTGCGTTGTCGGGCTTTAAGTCAAGCAGCGTATTGTCGAGAAGCTCGCTCATGTTGTAGTGGCCGTTCGAGAATGCGCAGTCATGGAACGCAAAGTGCAGCGGTACATCAAACAGTGACATACTGTCCTCTACAACGTCAAGATAGTGCATAAGCTTATCTATCTCGCTTGACCAGTATTCGCCCACCGCAAAGAAATCTCTGCCGTAATGTTCTCGGAGTACTTTCAGCCAGTCTCTGTAAAACTCGAACCTGATGTGCTTTACGGCGTCTATTCTGAACCCGTCGGGATGAACGGTGTCCAGATACCACTTGCCCCATTCGGTAACTGCCTCAACGGTTTCGGGGTTCTCCATGTCGAGGTCTGTACCCATGAGATAGTCGAAATTGGCGAACTCGTCGTCCGTTTCGCTGTTCCACGCCTTGCCGTCAAACAGGAATATACCCGACTGCTGATTCTCCTCGTCCCAGTCGGTGCCGTTGAAGTGCGTGTGGTTCCAGGTGAACTCGGAGTATTTGCCGTTCCTGCCGGGGAAGGTGTACTTTGTCCAAACGGAACGGGGAGCAGGTTCGCTTATGTCTTCCTCCCGGTTTTCGGGGTTGTTCTCTACTGCGATTACCTCTTCAAGCTCGTCTGCGCCTGTCATGTGGTTAAGCACGATGTCAACATAGACTTCAATGCCTTTTTCCTGCAAAATGCGGACGGCGTTAAGGTACTGGTCTCTTGTGCCGTATTTTGTGGCAACAGAACCTCTCTGATCGAATTCGCCCAGGTCGTATGTGTCATACACGTCATAGCCAACGCTGTCTTTGCCTTTTGCGCCTTTGTACCCCGGAGGCAGCCACAGCATGTTGATACCTATGTCTTTGAGTCTGTCTGCCTGTGCGACGCATCTGTCCCAGAACAAACCGTTTGCAGGCAGATACCACTCGAAGTACTGCATCATAGTTTTGTTATCCATTGCTTCACATCTTTCTTTTCTTTAATAATTCACTATACCTTTAACTCTTTGCAAAAATCTTTTATCTTTATTTCGTTCTCGTCGTTCGGCTTGTCTTTCGGGTCGATCAGCACAAGCTCGGCTTTGAAGGACGATATTCCCAGAAGTGCTTTCAGCTTGTTTGCAACCTTCTCTGCGCCCGAACCGCTCTGGCACAAAACGCAGGCTATCTCTTTGCCGCCGAGAGAAGCTTTGTTTTCTTCTATAAATGTCCTTAGGGGAGGCGTTATGCAGCTTGCCCATACAGGCATTCCGAAGATCACCGTGTCGTACTCGTCTGCATTGAACTCATACGGCATAAGCTCGGGGGATTCTCCGAATACGGCGCTTTTGCCGCCCAGGAAGTATTTTTTGAAGCCCCTGTCGAAGTATGGTTTCTTCGGGAATATTTCGATCTCGTCTGCGTTCAGTATCTCTGCGATCTTCTGCGCTGCGAGTTTTGTGTTCCCGTTCAGTGAATAGTAAACGATGGCTGTTTTCATGTGTGTGCAGCTCCTTATTTGTACGATACAACAGATTACAAATTTATTTCTTTTACAAAGAACATTATAACAGATTGTAACCTGAATTTATACGGTAATTATACCCAAACTTTTATTGTCGTTACCTTATCAATTATAGATAATAAAAACGTATTTAAGAGAAAAGTAAAGCAAAGCATAATTACATGAACGATTTTGAACCGAAAATAACATTTTAATTCTCTTTGAATATTTCGACCCAATAATATTTAGCTGATTT
>CADBRK010000189.1 GCA_902797065.1 uncultured Ruminococcus sp. | reverse complement strand
GTCGGGATCATATATGGCTATGTGGTACGGAAAAGATAGATTTATAAATTTAATGAATAATGAATACTTAAGACTTAAGAATACAAAGCAAAAATCCCGCCGACAATCATCGACAGGATTTTAATTTTGGCTGGGGAATAGGGATTCGAACCCCAACAAACAGAGTCAGAGTCTGTCGTGCTACCGTTACACAATTCCCCAACGACAAATCCAATTATATCACAAAATCAGATTTTGTCAAGCACTTTTTTGATATTTTACACTTTTTACGCCTTATCCGACGACTTTGTAAACAGCGCCGCAGTGAACGCAAAAACAAGCGCTGCTGTTATGCCTGCCGCCGCCGACGTCATAGCCCCGGTGAATACACCGAGATAACCCGTGAGGTTGACCGCCTTTTTTACTCCCTGAGAGATCGCATACCCGAACCCCGAGAGCGGTACAGTCGCCCCCGCGCCGGCAAACTTTACCAACGGTTCATACAGCCCAAGTGCGCCGAGTATCACCCCCGCAACAACATACGCAGTAAGTATCCTTGCGGGCGTAAGCTTTGTTTTGTCTATGAGTATCTGCCCGATGACACAGATAAGTCCGCCCACCCAGAATGCGTTGAAATAGCTCAAAAACATATTATCACTCCTGTCTTGCGAATAGTATCTGCGAAAATGGCAGAAATATTCTTGAAATCCGCTTTTTTCGTGATTTATTGTATTGAAATACTGCGTCATACGTGATAGAATATATAACAAACGTCGATGGTACCCGCCTCTATAGGCGGGTACCATACGTCCGTCGGTGGCGGGTTAAAATCCCCCACCGACGCCCGCATGAGCTAAAGCTCCCCGACGTTTGTTGACGGCGTCGCTCGCTCCAATCAAGCGAGCTTGTTGGAGCTTAGCTCCTTGTTTAAGCATGCATTAATTTTAAACGCCGTTCACAAAAATAAAGCTTTGCGAATACCTTGTAGAAAAAGAAAAGAGGATAACAAATGGAAAAGACCTGTCTGTCTTTACCCCGAAAGCCGTTCCGAACAAGGGGCGGCGCGCATATATCCCACAATAAAAATACACGTGACAGCCGATCTGTCGTAATGCCCTGCCCGAAAACGGTCATACTGCCTATGTCTCAGCATATAGGCACGCCGTGTACGCCCGTTGTAAAGCCCGGTATGCACGTCTGCGTGGGCGATGTTATCGGAAAGTGCGAAAGCATGATCTCTGCGCCGATACACGCGTCTGTCTCCGGCAGAGTACAAAGCATAAGAAAAATACAGCTGCCCAACGGTCATATGAACGACGCCGTTGTGATTGAATCGGACGGAGAAATGAAACTCAGCGAGAACATAAAGCCGCCTGTCATCAGCACTCCGCAGGATCTCTTTAATGCCGTTCACGCAAGCGGTCTTGTAGGACTCGGCGGCGCGGGATTCCCCACACATGTGAAGATCAATGTTCCCGAGGGGAAGCACGCCGATACGCTTATCATCAACTGCGCAGAGTGCGAACCGTATATTACCGCAGATCACCGCGAGGCAGTCGAGAATACAGAAAACGTTATCAGCGGCATTGTACTCATGCTGCGCATACTTAAACTTGACAGAGCCGTTGTCGGCATTGAGGACAACAAGCCCGACGCCGTTAAGGCTTTGAAAAAAGCGATAAGCGAATGCACCGACGCCGAAGCAAAAAAGATAGGCGTACTCACACTTAAAGCACGTTACCCTCAGGGTGCGGAAAAGGTCATGATAAAGGCGGTCACAAACAGAGTAGTACCGATGGGTATGCTGCCCGTAGACGCAGGCTGTATTGTTATGAATATAACGTCTGTCGCTTTTGTGTCATCGTATATAAAAACGGGAATACCCCTTGTTTCAAAGAGGATCACTGTTGACGGCTCGGCTGTGACTGAACCGAAAAACGTAATAGTACCGATAGGAACGCATATCAAGGATATTATAGATTTCTGCGGCGGCTACAAAGACAACTGCCGAAAGCTTATCTTAGGCGGTCCCATGATGGGTATCGCGCTTGAAACCGACGATTTCCCGATACTCAAGCAAAGCAACGCCGTCCTTGCCTTCAACAAAAAAGACGCTGTTTTAAGTACGCCTACCGCCTGCATACGCTGCGGAAGATGCGTAAAGAACTGCCCGTTCAGCCTGATGCCTGCAGCGATCGAAACTGCCGTTAAACTCCACGATAAAGATAAGCTGAAAAAGCTCGGCGTTGCCGACTGCATGGAATGCGGCACCTGCGCATACAACTGCCCTGCTCATCGTCCGCTCGTACAGATCATTCGTCAGGGCAAAATGATCGCCGCAAACAAAGCCAAAAAACAAGGAGTGTGACAAATGGAAGAATTGCTGATAATTTCACCCTCTCCGCATATCACTTCCGGGGCTTCGACAAGGAAGATCATGCTTGATGTTATCATTGCGCTTCTGCCTGCCGTGGCAGCGTCCGCCGTTATATTCGGTTTACGCTCACTGCTGATAATCGCAGTAACGGTGACAGTATCGGTACTCTCCGAGTATATATCAAGAAAGGTCATGAAGCGTGACAACACAATAACCGATCTTTCGGCTGTCGTTACGGGCATACTGCTTGCGCTCAATCTGCCTGTCGGCATAAATCCGTTGTGCGCGGCATTCGGCGCAGTTACCGCAATAGTTGTGGTCAAACAGATGTTCGGCGGCATAGGCAATAATTTCGTAAACCCCGCTCTGACCGCAAGGATCGTACTCTTGTCGAGCTTTCCTTCTCAGATGACGACATGGGCGCAGCCGTTTTGGTACAAAAGCGGTTCTGTTGACGCCGTGACCTGCGCAACGCCGCTTGCTCTGCACAACGCCGGGGAAACCGTGCCGGTGCTTGATCTGTTCTTCGGAACAACTGGCGGCTGTATGGGCGAAACCTGCGCTATGGCTATCCTGATCGGCTTTGTGTATCTTCTCATACGCAGAGTCATAAGCCCCGTAATACCGCTTACATATATAGGCACAGTCGCATTGATGTCGCTTATGTTCGGGCAGGATTTTCTCTTTGAGCTGCTGAGCGGAGGGCTTCTCCTCGGCGCGGTATTCATGGCAACGGACTATACCACCTCGCCCATCAACACAAAGGGCAGAGTTGTTTTTGCTGTTGGCTGCGGAGTGCTTACTTTCCTGATAAGACACTTCGCAAATCTGCCCGAGGGAGTTTCATTCTCGATAATGATAATGAATATTCTTGTTCCGCTGATCGAAAGGGCCACAGCCCCTCGTCCGTTCGGCGAAAAGGAGAGTAAAAATGTCACGGTTTAACATTAAAGATATACTTACCCCGACTGCCGCGCTTGTAATAATATGCGGAATATGCACTGCGCTGCTTGCGGGTACAAACGAGCTTACAAAAGAGCCGATCGCCTCAGCCGAAGAAATGAGCCTGAACAGATCAATGCAGTCGGTTGCCGCCGACAGCGGCGTAAAATTTGAAAAAACAGATATTGACGACCCCGCTGCGGAGTGTTACAAGGTTCTGGATAAGGACGGGAACATCGTTTCGTACGCTGTTTCCGTAAAGACAAAGGGCTACGGCGGCACAATAAAGGTCATGACGGGGATAGATATTGACGGGAACATCATCGGCGTAAATGTATATGACAATTCGGACGAAACGCCGGGTCTCGGCGCAAAGACGTCCGACAAAAGCTTTGAAGATCAGTTCACAGGAAAAAGCGCCCTCACGGAATTTGCCGTAAGCAAGGACTCCGTGAAATATCCCGGTGATCAGACCGTTGACGCGGTAACCGGCGCAACAATATCTTCAAGAGGTGTTGTCGGCGCGGTAAATCACGCGCTCGGAATATACAAAAACATCTGCGGAGGTGAATCGTAGTGGCAGAGAAAACGCCCTTGACAAAAGAGTTTACCAAAGGCATAATCAAAGAAAACCCGGTGCTTTGTCTGGTACTCGGCACGTGCCCTACGCTTGCCGTTACGACAGGCGTCAGCAGCGCGCTTGGCATGGGCATAGCCGCAACAGCCGTTCTGGTGTGCTCCAACTCGGTAATATCGGCTTTAAGGAAAGTCATCCCCGCAAAAGTGCGTATCCCTGCGTACATAACGATAATAGCTTCATTTGTAACCATCGTTCAGATGATGATAAAAGCCTACGCCCCTGCGCTCAACGACTCGCTCGGAGTTTATCTTCCGCTGATAGTAGTCAACTGCATTATTCTCGGCAGAGCGGAGATGTTCGCAAGCAAGAACAGCATAGCCGCCTCTGCGCTCGACGGTCTGGGAATGGGCATAGGCTTCACGGCGGCTTTGTTCCTTATGGGCAGCATACGTGAGATACTCGGCGCAGGCTCATGGTTCGGCATGAACATACCCTTACTCGGTCAGAATCCGATACTTATATTCATACTGCCGCCGGGCGGATTTTTCGTGTTCGGAATGCTTATGGCAATAGCTAACCGCCTGAATACAAACGCAGAGAGAAAAGCCCGTGAAACAGCATGCGCCGCCTGCCCGATGAGCGAAAGCTGTAACGGTCCGGACGATGAAAAGGAGTGTGTAAAATGAGTCTTACGCAGCTTATCGGAATATTCCTTGCAGCGATACTCACCGAGAATTACGTACTCTGTAAGTTCTTCGGCATATGCCCTTTTCTGGGAGTATCAAAAAAGCTTGATACGGCTCTCGGAATGAGCGCAGCCGTGACGTTTGTCATGGTGCTTGCGACTGCCGTAACATGGCCTATATACACATATATACTTGTACCGAAAGAGCTTGACTATCTGCAGACGCTTGTGTTTATCCTTGTGATCGCGGGTCTTGTGCAGCTTGTGGAAATAGTGTTAAAGAGATTTATCCCCTCGCTGTACCACGCGCTCGGCATATATCTTCCGCTGATAACAACAAACTGCGCCGTGCTGGGCGTAACTATGCTGGTACTCGACAAAGGCGCGGAGAACCCTTCGTTCGGCTATATCGCTTCGCTTGTGAATGCGCTCGGAGCAGGGATAGGCTTCCTTGTGGCTATGGTCATGTTTGCCGGCGTGCGTGAAAAGCTTGAATCCTGCGATATACCCGAAAGCCTGAAAGGGCTGCCGATAACGCTTGTTTCGGCGTCGCTCGTTGCGTGTTCTTTTTTGGGGTTCAACGGTATCGTTGACAGGCTGCTGAATTAAGGAGGACGGTCATGAACAGTATATTGACGGCTGTTATATTGGTTGCCGTTATTGCATTTATAGTCGGTCTTGTTCTTGCGGCGGCTTCGGTTCTGATAGACGTACCTATGGACGAAAAGACGCAGGCGATTCTCGATCTTCTGCCCGGAGCGAACTGCGGAGCATGCGGATACTCTGGCTGCTCGGGTTATGCGGCCGCCTTGTCGAAGGGCGAGGCTCACCCCGGTTTATGCTCGCCCGGCGGTCAGATGGCTGCGGACGCTATCTCGGAGCTTGTCGGCGTGGAGAGTGTAAAGAACCTGCCGAAAGCGTCGGTCGTACACTGCAGCGGCAGCGACTGCAACACATCGAAGAAAACTCTTTACCAGGGCGTAAACTCGTGTATGGCTGCAAATCAGCTTTTCGGCGGCATGGGAGAATGCCCGTACGGCTGTATCGGATTCGGCGACTGCGTAGCCTCATGCGAATACGGCGCAATCAATGTCGATAACGGCGTTGCGGATATTAATCCCGATCTGTGCAGGGCGTGCGGCAAATGCGCCGACGTCTGCCCGAAGCATCTAATCAGAGTCGAGCCTGTAAGCCCCCACGCCGTAGTAAAATGCAGCAACTGCGACAAGGGCGTATACACAAGAGAATCCTGCAAAGTCGGCTGTCTCGGCTGCATGAAGTGCGTTAAGGTCTGTCCGCTCGGTGCAATAAAGATCGAGAACTTCCATGCGGTGATAGATTCCGAAAAATGCAACGGATGCAGAAAATGCGTTGAGGTTTGTACTCAGCAGATAATACAGCTGATCGGCACATAGCGTGATGTGCCGATCGTTTTTTATCATAATATTATGTTTCCCTTTAGTCTCCGCGAATAAAAAAACTATTCCGACAACATAGAATATACTTTTTCAAGGCAATACTCTGCGCACCGTTTGCGTATTATGATCCTGTCATCGCAGTGATCTTCGTTAAAATTCTTCTTCTCGGCAAACACACCGTCTTTTGTCGAAAACCCGACATACACCGTACCGACCGGGTTTTCCTCAGTGCCGCCTGTCGGCCCCGCAACGCCTGTTGTCGAGATGCCTATATCCGCGCCGGACAGTTTTCGCACGCCTTCCGCCATCTCCTCGGCGCAGGGAATACTGACTTCGGTGTACTTATCTATTGTACCGTGGGTTACTCCGACTACGTTTATCTTTATCTTGTTTGAATACGAACATACGCCGCATTCAAACACTGCGCTCGAACCCGACACCCTCGTTATCATTTCGGAGATCAGCCCGCCCGTACAGCTTTCCGCAGCAGATATTTTTAAACCTTTTGAGATCAGTTTTTTTACAAGTTTTTCTTCGATAGACATAATATATTCTTTACCTCGCTTCTCTTGATGTCTTTATTATACCACTTTGGGTACATATTTGTACATATACATGAAAGTTACAATTTTGAAATTGAAATATTCAAAAAAATTTGTTATATTTTATTATAGAAGCAAACAGATAATTTTGAGAGGAAATGCGAAAATGTTAAAAAGCAGTACACTCGGCATGGCGCTGATAATAAATATCCTCATAATATGCTTGTGGGTATTTTTCTCTTTTGTCATAGCCTCACTTGTGAGTACAAAGAGAGTGGATTACAGAAAATTTCCCTACCGTGTATACAACTGGGAGAAAAGGGGCAGATTTTACAGCGACAACTTCGACGCAGGCGCATGGTACGGCGTTCTGCCGATCAAATTCAACCGTGACAACATCGACTATAAAACAATAGAAGGCGCAGACATACCAAAGCTTAAGCGCTTCATCACTCTCACCTGCAGAAGCGAGCTTTTTAACATTCTGAATTGTATGTTCTTTTTCTTGGCGGTCATTATCAATATTCCGTACTTAGGATTTATAATAGGAAGTCTTGTTATTATTGCAAACATTCCGTTTATCATAGCAAACAGATTCGCAAGGTTTATTCTTCTCAACGAGCTGGTACGCAAGCGCAGCGCGCAGGAGATCGAAAGGTATATCGCCTCCAACAACGCCCCGAAAGACGACGACAACAAAACAGACGATTATACATTCAGCAACTTTGAATGACGGAGGTACGCTATGGCATGGTTTTTTGCAGACAGTGTAAGTATTCCCACGCACACAATAACGGGTGAGGACGCCGTACACATTACAAAATCACTCAGAATGAAACCGGGCGAACAGCTTACCGTATGCGACTCCGACGGTATACGTCACGACTGCGTTATCGAAAGCATATCGGGCGGTACGGTAGACGTAAGAGTAACGGAGAGTTACAAATGCGAAAACGAACCGAAAACTTTCGTGACTCTCTATCAGGCGCTCGCAAAGGGCGACAAGATGGATTTTATCATACAAAAGGCAGTCGAACTCGGAGTCAAAGAGATCGTGCCGGTACTCACGGACAGATGTGTATCCCGACCCGACGAAAAGTCAATGAAGAAAAAGCTTGAACGCTGGAACAAAATCGCGCTTCAGGCGGCGCAGCAGTCACGCAGAGGAACGATACCGAAGGTCATGCCGCTGATGACGCTTGACAGTGCGGCACAACGGGCAGGCGATACAGCCGTTGTGTGCTACGAACTCGGCGGAAGCCCTCTCGGCGAGCTTACCGTGTCACGGAAGGATAAACTCTCACTGTTCATCGGCAGCGAAGGCGGATTTGAAAAGTCGGAGATAGAAACTATACTCTCATTCGGCGGCGAATGCGCAACTCTCGGCAGCAGGATACTGCGCGCGGAAACTGCGCCCATAGCCGCGCTCTCGGTGATAATGTACCTTACGGGCAATCTCGGAGCGTCGGACACACCGCAGCGTCACGACAACGGAGAAGCGCCGAAAGGCGGAGACTGGAGCCATATATCATAAATTTTAATTCTTATTCTATCTATGTTTTTGCACAGATCAATGTATAGTATGTATGGTTTGGCAGGCGAACGCCTGCAGGTGTTTCGCGTACGCAATTCAATATTATTCTTAATCTATAGCTCGCGGCAGGCGAACGCCTGCAGGTATTCCGCGTACCCGGTTATTGGTTTTCTTGCTTCAAAACTCGCGGCATAAATGTATAGTATGTAGGGTTTGTAGG
>CADBRK010000188.1 GCA_902797065.1 uncultured Ruminococcus sp. | reverse complement strand
CGGGTTCGCAGCTCAGATAACTCAAAGCCTCTGCAACCGTACCCTCGGGTGCATACACAAGCTCCTTCTCACCGTTACAGTTGAGGTAGAGCCTGATTCCTCTTGTGATCTCTATGACCATGTCGCTTTCAAGAGTTGTATCGAGCGACGGAGTCACAATATCATTTGCGAGAACCTTTTTGTCGATAAGCTTCAGTGCGTCTGCTACTGTGCCCGACGTTACGTTTAAGAATCTCGCGCCGCCGTCAACGGAGATCTTTATTGGGAACGCGCGGATAATATCAATATCTATACGTTCTCTCGACTGTTCCGTAACGACTGCTTTGTCATAGTAGTCAAGTTCAATTCCCGCATCCTCAATGATAGTAGATGTATCCGTGTGTGATGTAGTTACGGTGTAAGTATTGCCGCCGTCATTGATATATGCGACTTTACTCTCGGACGCTGCCGTCATAACCGACATCGTACTCAGAAGCCCTGCTACAGTAAGGATCGTGAATTTTTTGAATGTAGATAATCCTGAACTTTTCTCTCTGCTTTCGGCGTTGCCGCGCTTATGGGAAGTATTCATAATAATCTCCTTTTACGTCATAATATCGGATAACCGCATTATTGTCCGCAACAACGCTTACAGACATTATTTTATAACCAAAAGCGTCACAAAACGGTTATCGTCATATATTTCGCACCACGGTTTATATTATATCGCATTTTTTTAGTCACGTCAAATAAATGACAGTGTTGTTATTTGTGCAATATTGACAACGAAATTTGGCAAATGTACGCTTTTTATCCCTGATTGCCGCTATATTCGATCGAATGTTCGATGTTTCGAGGGGGGTATGCTGTGCATTATGTAGAATTTGCAAGGGTTACATTTTGATAAAAATTGTTTCAAAGCTGAATAATTGTATAAATATACGTAATTTATGAATAAAAACAAATTTGCTGATATCAATAAACATAGATATAATGAGAATAAACCTAAATTACGCTGTGAAATAACTTTATAAATATACATAATTGTATTCTCTGATAATTGCATTAAGGAATTAACAATTTTATAAAATCTCACAGAAAAGTAGCAATTAATAGCATTTGACATAGTTTTTTATCATATACCCGCATGAAAAATTATCTAAATTACATATATTGACATCATTTGCAGCCTAGCTGCATAACAAAAATGTAATTAAAAGAATTCGGGTAAAAAATCATCTCAAAATGTGACTTATCGTTACAAAACCGCATTCTGGCAGAAACAAACCTTTAACCTTTTGCGGCTTTTTGCTTTAAAAGCCTTGCCTGCTCGTACTTTTTCTTTGTTGCGTTGCCTCCTCTTATATGTCTCTGGGACTTATTGAACTGCAAAACCTGTTCTGCCTGTTCAAAAAGACTGCTGTCGATCTGTGAAAGCCTTTCGCTTATGTCCTTATGTACAGTGGATTTTGAAACACCGAATTTCCCGGCAGCCTGGCGCACAGTACATTTTGTTTCGGCAATATACTTGCCGATCTCGACGACTCTCCTGCCGACAAGATCATCCATAATGATCCCTCCAAATCTGTTGTAATAGCCATTACCATTGTATGAACGTCTTTTCAAAATAATTACCTCCTGAAATTGTTTTCAAAAGACCGTCCAAAAAAGAAAAAAGTTGCATACGAATACGCAACTTTTAAAAAAATTTTATAGATATTCTGAAATGCATAAAACGGAATGGTTCATCATTTAAAATACCGCTGCCGATTGCGGGGACATTAAAAAAGCTTCCTGCAATAAGTGCGGCTTGCACAGATTACGGGAGAGGTTGAAATAATTATTTTGCTTTGCTTAATAAGGTAAAGCCCTTTTTTATTCCTAATCCCATGTAGTAACACACTATTGATAGAATGATTGTGGCAACAAGATATAACATCATATAAAGTGAGTAGTGACTAAACTGCGGAATCCATTTAGGTATGGTGTATCTCGATACAGAATGTACAAGGAATATTGGCAGGCTTAATTTACCGAGAAAATAAACAAACCGATTGTTGAGAAATGTGAATGTATTTTTGTTGTGAAATGTGATAATCGAAGCAACCGTTATAAGAATTATACTGAGAAATTCATGATCGTTTTTGTAATTGTTATACATATACACAAATGATAAAATGTAACAGATGATTGCTATTACAGATGCGGATTTTTCGCGTAGCTTTTTTAAATAACCGCATTTTTCCAGATAGAAGCATGTACACCCGATAGATATTTCCGCAAATGCACGCATAAGTCCGTATGGAGGGTTACCTTTTATAATAATAGATCTATTGTAATAACCAACTTTCACATAGATAAAACCTAATAAAACTACGGAAATAAAGGGCCCTATATATAAAGAGTAACTTTTCGGAAATTTCAAGAGTATTGGAGTGAGAATAATTGTTACAATAACCATAGCGGATAAATACCAGATCGGAACATACCAGTCTGCCGTTTTGAAGCCAACCATTTGCAGCAGCAGAAATGTCGGTACAGCATCAAACAACTTGAAGAAGTATTCTTTCACAGGCAGTTTAAAATATGGTATCCATGCAGCCGATGTTATTATTATCGCCGCAATATAAAAGCAGTAGAACGAAGAAATCTTTTTTGCGACGTATTTTAGCGAAGTGTCAAAAAGGTCAAACTTATTGTCCGGATCATCTGTATATTTTGAGAGAGATTTTGCCATCAGGTATCCTGTAACGATGAAGAAAAATTCAACGGCTAAATAACCTTTTGTGAACTTTTCGCTTTTATACTCTATTGAGAAGTTGAAATGATATATTGCTATAATTATTGCGCAAATAAATCTGAACAACTCTATTTTACCATTCTTAACGGAAGGAACGATTTTAGTTGTAGTTTTTTGTTTAGACATTGGTATAACTCCTAATTATTTTTTTATTAATTTATTCTCTGCCCTTTTTAAGTCTGATGTCTTTTCCTATGAATTTAAGGTACACCTGTTCTCCGAGCATTCTCGAGATGAGTCTGTCGGAATACAGCCCCTTGATCTCCTGCTTCGTGAGATTTGTATTTATGATAGTCGGCTTTTGCATAAGCAGCCGTTTGTTCACGAGGTTGTATACGCAGCTTTTATTGAACGGTGTGGGGTATTCGGTGCCGAGATCGTCAAGTATAAGCAGATCGCAGCTTTCGAGGTGCGCAAGCGTACCCGTATAGTAATCGTTAGAAAAATGCTCTCTTTCGATCTTTGAGACAATGTCGGGCAGCGAACAGTATATAACGCCATACCCCTTGTCAATGACCGCTCCCGCAATAGCGAGAGACAGATGTGTCTTGCCAAGCCCCGTAGCGCCCTCCATATATATAGATTCGCTGTGTACGGTGAAGTTGTCAGCATAGTTTTTGCAGAACTGCAGTATATTTTCCATGCGCTTCCTCGGTATCTTGCCGTTCTCGTCGGGATCGTTTGAGTAGTGATCGAGCGAGAAGGTATCAAAACTCGACGGCGCAAGAGGAGAAAGCTCGTTAAGCTCTCTGAACGCAATATCACGCAGCAGAAGCTTCATGCAGTCGCACATTCTGCCGTCGATATATCCCTTGTCGGAGCACATCATGCATCTGTATTTTTCCTCAAGATCGGCGGTGGTGTAGCCGTTCTTTACAAGAAGTAACTGCAGTTCGTTTTGCAGACGGAGGTTTGTGTCTCTGAGTTTCAGCAGCTGTTCCCGTGTATCCTCACCCTGTACAACTGCCTTTGCGGCTCTGTAGCCGGTCTGCGCAAGTTCACGCTCGATCTCTCTTACGCGCGGCAGCTTTGAGTATATCTCTTCACGCTTTTTGTCCGCCTGCTGAACGGCATTCTGCCTGCGCAGCGAAAGAATACTGTTTGCTTTTTCGTATATGTGCCTGCTGTATCCCACTTGCCGTCACCTCCCGTTAATCATCAAACATTGCAAGATCGTCAAGATCGTCAATGTCAAACGATGAGTTGCCCGAACTGCCGCCGGAGTCCTTTTTCTTTTTGGCTTTTGATTTCTGGTCTGCTTTCGCCTGTTCTATAGTTTTTATGTTACTCTGATGCCATCTCATAAGTATGGAGTTGACATAGCTTGCCCTGTACTTCCCGATGGCGTTTATACATCTGTCGTACGCTTCTTTGATCATCTCGTCGGAGAATTTCCATACTCGTATCCATGTGCTGTACATCTCCTCTTCGCTTGCGGAAGGGGAGCGGAATTCAAGTCCGAGTATTGACTGCACTTTGCGCCAGGAATCACGGCTCTCGTCAAGCTTGCGTATCTTTTCGTCTGCCTGTTCCGGAGTGAGTATTCCCTCGTTTGCCCATGATTTGCCCATGGTCTCGATGTATCGCATACCTTTTTTGTTCTCGATCCCGTATGTAAGCAGCATGAGTATAACCTCAACGGGCAGCCCGTCATTGTCGTGCATCATAAGAATTCCTGCGTTTTCGTTATGCGAAACGGGTCTGCCGAAGATATACTGCGCTTCGTTGAGCAGTGCGGCTATCTCCGGGTCGCTGTTCATTCTTTCCGCGATATATGCGGGGTCGGGTCTGACAGGCCTTGCAGGCGGAGTTTCTCTTTTGTCTGCGGCAGGACTTTGAGCCGGTTCCTCTGTTTGTATCTGTGAAGCGATGTCTGCCGGTTCGGGTTCAAAGACTGTCGGTTTCTTTTCCGGTACTGCGTCCGGAATTACAGAAACGGGCGTGTGTACGCTTGTATCCGGGACAGCTGTCTGCGCTTTGCCCGCAGGAGCAATAACATTGTTGTCGGCAGCGATCACGCCGAACGACACCCAGAATTCTATGCAGTCGCGAACATCGAAGCTGCCCATATTGAGCGCTGCGGCGATCGTGTCGACGCTGAATTGCTCGCCGCTGTGACGAAGTATCCACAGCAATACCTTCAGCTGTGCAGAACCTGCGATCTTTAAATG
>CADBRK010000187.1 GCA_902797065.1 uncultured Ruminococcus sp. | reverse complement strand
CAGGAGCTAAAGCTCCACGACGTTTGTTGACGTCGTCGCTCGCTCCAATCAAGCGAGCTTGTTGGAGCTTAGCTCCTCGTTTAATATAGCATGTCAAAAAGAAAAATACAGATAGCCATGGATGATTAAACATACAAGCGCGAAAAATGAAAGGCATTAGCCAGGTAACGATTAAAGATGTTCCGAAAGTTATTTTGCCGGAAGTGAGTTGATCTCTAAAAAACATAAGTATAAAATGCGAGATAATATGGAAAAATAAATGCTCATCTGCCTGCTTTTATAAGCTTTTTCATAGGTTTTCCTCCTGCATAGTTTTTTTAGAATACAAATACCATATTTAAATGATAATGGAATATATTTTCGACTATTTCCTATCATAAAAGAAAACAAACTGCAATATATATTATAATTCCTTTACAAAAAGTTAAACAATGGTTACATATTAATAAAAACATTGACACTGTGCCTTGAATATGGTATATTGACTATAATAAGGCGTGTATCTGTGGATAATTTTTATTTAATGAATTCAAAAATAATAATACAAAAGCTAAAGGAGGATTATTATGAGCAAAAAACTTGTAGCTTTTTTCAGCGCAAGCGGTATAACAAAAACTCTTGCGGAAAGATTGGCAGAGGCAGTCAAAGGAGAATTGTACGAAATAATACCCGAGACTCCATATACTCCCGATGACCTTAACTGGCTCGACAAAAAATCAAGAAGCTCGCTCGAAATGGCAGACAAATCAAGCCGTCCGCCGCTTGCCGATAAGAATGCAGACGTTGCAGGCGCAGACATCGTATTTGTCGGCTTTCCTCTGTGGTGGTACCGCGAGCCGAGTATTATAGATACGTTCCTTGAAGCTTACGATTTCGCCGGAAAAACGATTGTGCCTTTCTGTACATCGGGTTCAAGCGATATAGGCGAAACTGCCGTGCGTATCCGTGAGATCGTCGGAAATAATACAAAGGTAGTTTCGGGCAGGAGATTCTCCGCCAATGCAACCATAACACAGCTTAAAGAATGGTATGCAAAATTTGAGCGGAAACTGAGATAATAATACATAGGCAGATAAAGATCTGCGATGTTAAAAAAGAGAGGTTTTATTATGGCTATTGTTAATACAAGGAAAGCCGCTATTGTCGGCTGCGGTTTTGTTGGTTCGGCGTCTGCTTTTGCACTTATGGAGAGCGGACTGTTTTCGGAGCTGGTTCTGATAGATTACGATCATGCAAAAGCAGAGGGCGAAGCGCTTGACATCAGTCACGGTCTGCCGTTCGCAAAGCCAATGAAGATATACGCAGGAGATTATATTGACCTTGCAGACGCAGCGATTATTATCGTTACCGCAGGCGCAGGGCAGAAGCCCGGTGAAACACGGCTTGATCTTGTCAAGAAGAATGTAGGAATATTTAAATCGGTTATCCCTCAGATCGCCGAGTATAACCGTGACGCTATCATGCTGATAGTTGCCAACCCTGTTGATATACTCACGTATACCGCAATAAAGCTCAGCGGCTATCCCGAAGGCAAAGTGTTCGGCTCGGGTACTGTGCTTGACACCGCAAGATTCAAGTATCTTCTGGGTGAGCATCTCGGCGTAGACAACCGAAGCGTACACGCATTTATTATCGGTGAACACGGTGACAGCGAGATCGCAGCATGGAGCAGCGCAAATGTGTCGGGTATTCCGATAGACAGCTTCTGCGAGATGAGAGGTCATTTCCGTCACGAGGAATCTATGATAAAGATCGCCGAAACTGTGAAGAACAGCGCATATGAGATAATCGAGAAGAAGAAAGCAACTTATTACGGCATAGCTATGTCGGTAAGGCGTATCTGCGAGGCGATCGTTCGTGACGAAAAATCTATCATGCCTGTTTCGTCGATGCAGAAAGGTAATTACGGCATAAAAGACGTTGCGCTGAGCATGCCTGCGATCGTTGGCAAGAACGGCGTTGAAACACTTGTGCCGATCGAGCTTAACGCAGAAGAGAGAGAAGCTCTCAGAAAATCCGCCGATACTCTGACAAAGGTCATCAAAGGCGTATTGTGATAATTAGGGAGAGATCCCCGGTTATAAATCTAAAAGGAGGAAATCATTATGGCTAAATACGAATGCTCGCCCTGCGGTTATATTTATGACCCCGAGATAGGCGATCCCGACAGCGGTATTGCTCCCGGCACTCCGTTTGAAGAGATCCCCGATGATTGGTGCTGCCCTGTTTGCGGCGTAGGCAAAGATAT